>DASVJT010000022.1:0-4611 GCA_036385775.1 archaeon | reverse complement strand
GATTTGCTAAGTCTATAGCTGATATTATACTCGTTAGTAGCGTCGTAAAAACGCTCATCGGTCGAGCTAAGCCCAAAGAAGAAGCGTAATGAAAGAGCGCGAGATCTACGCAGACTTGCGTACAGTCGCTCCTTTTTTTATTCGCGTAGACGGAAGGAATTTCCGGCACGCGCTTTCGTTACTTCAACGCGAACAGCCGCATGACCTCATCTTTGCAAACACTATGAGCGCTGCTTCGGAAACCCTTATACGTCAAAGTGGTCTGCCGGTGCAGCTGGTCTTCACGTTTTCGGACGAAGCGAATGCTCTCTTTTTTGAGACTCCTTTTGACGGCAGAATTGAGAAGCTAGATTCTGTTGTTGCTAGCTTCTTTGCAAGCGCCGTGACTTTGAAGCTCGCGCCGGGTACTCCGTTGGCTTTTGATGCACGCGTTGTTCCCGTGAACAAGCTGGACGTACCTCATTATCTCGAATGGCGACAAAATGAAGCGTGGAGAAATCACCTCCATGCGTACATTTACTACCACTTAAGACAAGAAGGCGAGACGGCGCGCAATGCTCACGCTAAACTGTTTGAAATGAACGCTAGCGAAATGCACGAGTTTATGTTCAAACGTGGTGTCAACCTCGCAAAGACTCCATCGTGGCAGCGGAAGGGGATTCTGGTTCATAAGGAGTTTTACGAAAAACAGGGCATTGACAACGGAGGTCGGCTAAGTAGTGGGCAGCGGTCAAGAGTTGTGCAAAACTGGGACGTTCCGCTTTTTAAATCGCAAAAGGGGCGAGAAATGCTCGTAGGACTCATCAGTTAGAATGTAGAAAAAAAATCAAAGAGTATAAGCCCAAAAAAATACTTTTTTTGTAACAGAACCAGAAAAAGAGACGAACTGGCTAAGTAGTTGGAAGAAATCAATTGCTGCGCCATTGAGGAATGTTAGGGGGAGGAAAACATCGTGGCCTTAGGTCTGTGGGAGGCTAAACCGAAAATAGCAAGGAACGAAGAGGTATCCTTGCTTGAGATCAAAAAGGGGCCGTTCTACGTGGTGGCGTCGGTCGAAGTGGGTAACACTACGACGAAGAGCATCCTTACGGCCACGAACATGCTTAACGGCAAGGCCTACGTCGTTAACAAAAGTATCGGTATGACGCGTGATGTGCGCGACCCGAAGCCAGGGGAAGTGATTTTTGGGCGCACACTTACCTACAAGCCGCTCACACGAAACAGCATCGCGGAAATGGTGAAGCGTACCCTGATTCAGTCGGTGCGAAACGCGAACCTCGACCTTGCTGATGACCTCCACTTTGTCGTGCGCTCAACCGGCGTCGTCGCTGGCTTTGATAAGCCAGAAGACATTGGCGAGTTTATTAAGGCACTCGCCGATGGCTGTTTAATGGCGGGCGTTACGGCAAGAAAGATGACGCCGGCAATGAGCCTTCACCACCTTCCTAAGAAGTTTCGCGAATACAGTCTCCTCGATAAAGTCGCGTTTGACGGTTCGGTGAGTGGCGTTCTGCCTCCAATAGGCTCGACGGGCGTCGAAGTAGTCGCAAATGAGATGGAAGGGGAGCTGGCGACTGCGGGAATCAAGGAAGGGGCGAAATGGGCAGATGTCGACTTCCGAAATCCGTGCCTTTCGATGGATTTTGGAACGACCTTTAAGGGGCGCATAACCAACGACGTTCTTCCTTACGCGAACACGATTGCGAACTTTTGCGGCATCTCAGGTGAAGTTATTGATTCCATTGGCCGTGGCACTGGTCTTGTCGATGAGACGAGCGGTACGACGTTGGATCTTCCAAAGCCAAGCCGGTTAAGGGTTGGTATTGGACGTGAGCGGGACGCTAGAGCGCTCGCACATGAGATCCATGAACATATCCGAATTGAAGAAGTTCCAAAAACATCGAAGCGATTTGGGAGCGTTCCAGTTAATCCGGTTGCGGCAGAGAAGATAGGCTTGACCCTCATTGGTGTCGATTCGGGTGAAAATGGCAGTGACCTCCACCGAATTTCGAAAGTCGGAGGAGAGATCTATCACGATTTTGGGCTCGAAATGCTGTACGACGTGATTGACTGGGTCTCCACCGGCATTGCTGAACGGATCATAGAGACGGCACTAACTAAGGGTCTCATCGACGACAAGGTAAGCATTGGGATTACAGGTCGCGCAGGAATCACTGGTAACAAGCCGAAGCATATTTTGAAAGTTATCAAAGAGCTGGGCATCTACGAAAAGCCAGAAGAGTATGTCGTGTTCGTTGATGACGGTCTCGCGCGGGGGGCTGCAATCATGGCGCGATGCATGAATTCACTAGGCACACCGAAAAACCCGTTTGGGGGGCTAAGGGGTGGGGGGTGCATTCTAGGCCAACGGATACGACTGCAGACTTACTAGCAACCATTAAATGATCGGCTTTTTCGCGACCAAGTATAAGGCTACCCTGCTTCTCACGTTGAATGATCATTTAATCTCGTTTTGAAGATTCCCTCGCGTTAGCACTAAAAGCAAAACATAGAAAGAATACAAATAAAGCAGACGAAAAGTAACGTCACTCTTTTATCGTTTGATGTCGATTGTAGGAAGTTGCTTCTACTAAGAACGCAAAATAATTATATACCCAAGAAGATAATTTACTAAAAAGTCGCTTCTATTCAAAAACAAGTACGTGATGAAGCCTCATTTTGTTTTATACGCACGACAACAGGAAACGGGTGTCTGAGTTTATGAACAGGAAAGCGATCTTCGGGCTGTCGATTGTTATCATAACACTGTTATTTAGTTCAGCTCTCAGTCCTGTTGCAGCACAGACATCATCGCTCTCGAACACTACATCAAGCGCAAAGAATCCTCCATGGCCCGTAAACTTGTATGAATTTTATAGAACTGACTGCCCGCACTGTCAGGCACTTGCGCCAACTATTACTGAGCTGGAAAACAAGTATCCAACGCTGCACGTGTACAGGTATGAAACGACAAATAGCGAGAATTATGCCCTTTTCCAAAAGTTTTTGACTGCGTATGGCATGCAGGCCGATACAGTACCCACAACCTTTATCGGCAATCAGTCGTTCGTTTCAGAATTAGCAGCGCAGCAGATTGAAGCAGCCGTTGCGCGGGGCGTTCAAAATGGCGTTACAGGTCAGGGTGATGTAATAACAGGTCACATTGCGCCAACGCCAACGCCAACGACAACGACTCACACAGGGAATGCAACTAAAAACTCAACTTCATCAAACTCGACGCTTGTGGACACTCAGGGAAGCCTCCCTCTGCCATTGTTCATCTCGACGGCTATTATAAGTGGAATAAATCCATGTGTGTTTTCGGTGCTCATATTCCTGATGGGGACGATCGCCCTAACCGGCTCGCGCGCCCGCGCTCTTGCTATCGGGGTGACTTACATTGCCACGGTGTTCGTTGTATTCTTCCTTTCAGGACTTGCGGTTGTGCAGTTTGTCCGAATTATTGGCGCATCGAACTTGGCACTGAGCAAGATTGCAATTGGCATATTCCTCCTCTTTGTCGGTATCGTTTCGATCAAGGATTTCTTCTGGTATAACCGCTGGTTCAGTTTCAAGATCCCAACGTTTACCAAACATAGCATCAGCACTCTTGGAAAAACCGGCTCTTTTATTGCGATAATAGGGCTCGGTTTTATAGCAACGATTGCCGCTTTGCCGTGCACAATCGGTCCGTTCACATACTTTTCGACGACATACTTGACCAGCATGTCTACGGTGCAGAATAACCTCTATACTGCACTGTTTTCGTTTGCATTCGTTATCCCAATGATCCTCGTATTCGTAGCGATCTACGCGGTCAAGGTGAGTACTGACCGGGCCGAAGAATGGAGAATGAAATCAGCACGATACATGCGACTCATCGCCGGGCTTCTTATGGTATCCTTTGGCCTCCTGCTCGTTTTCAAGGTATTCTGACAAAATTCGTAGCTGCGGACTTTGTTACATGACACTCTTTCGAGCATTGTAACCTGTTTAATACAAACATCAATCGTAAAAAAATAAAGATTTGGATTCTTAGACCCTAACACAACTATCTAAATGGCAAGCTCGTCTTGGAAAAGCTCCTCTATGGAAACGCAAAGAAATACCTACTATACAACTGACCGAAGAGATCAGTATAAGAGACGAGCTTTTGAAGCTGATCTTCTCAAGCTTGTTATAGCTGTTGTTGCAGAGTTGGTCATCTTTTTTATCTGGTTTGATGGGCCAGCAAGAGAGCGCTATGAAATCCTCGTCCACATAGCGCTGCCCGTATGCATCCTCCTGCCGATCCTAAATTATCGTTACCTGATCGTGGTGCCGTTCATCGCATTCTTACCGGACGTGGCACGAGCGATCGGCATTGATATTTCACATTCCCTCGTTATTCTACCGCTCGTTTTCTTAGCGGGCTTCCTGCCTTTTATCCGTCGACCGAAAACTGCACTAATCGCAGGTTATGCAGCGTTTGCTATATACGCGAGTCATCTTATTATTGATACGCGAAAGTATGCTATTATCGAAAATGTTGGCGGTTATCTGTGGAACAATATGGTGCTCTATGTTCTTCTGCTGACGGTAATAGGGTTTCTACTTGTACAGCTCTTGCGT
>DASVJT010000021.1:0-3228 GCA_036385775.1 archaeon | reverse complement strand
CCCAGAAGGCCTAAAAGGCGGGGAACAGCCACAGATGCTCGATGCAAATGTTGAGGCCACTCTTGCTGGAAAAGTCTTTCCTGGCGACAGAGTTGCTATGACTGGCTTGTTACGAGTTGCACAGCGGCAGTATCAAAACGTTAAAAGCACGACGTTTGATCTATTTCTAGACGCAAACTCAATCGAAATACAAGATAAAGAGTTTCGGGACATTGAGATATTACAGGAAGATGAAGCAAAAATCATCGAACTTGCTGGGAGGGCAGGAATTGACCAAGCTATCATTTCTTCGATAGCCCCGTCAATTTATGGTTATGAGATCGTCAAAGAGGCAATAGCGCTCCAACTTTTTTCAGGCGTGCCGAAAACACTTCCTGATGGCTCACACTTACGAGGAGACATTCACATTTTACTAGTTGGCGATCCTGGCATAGCAAAATCGCAACTGTTACGATACGTCGTCCAGTTAGCGCCGAGAGGTATATACACGAGTGGCAAGAGTTCAACTTCCGCAGGGTTAACCGCGACTGCGATTAAGGATGAATTTGGCGACGGAAGGTGGACTTTAGAGGCTGGCGCACTTGTGCTTGCGGATCAAGGGATAGCAGCCGTTGACGAGATGGACAAGATGCGAGCTGAGGATAGATCGTCTTTGCACGAAGCCATGGAGCAGCAAACCGTCAGCGTCGCGAAAGCGGGAATTATGGCAAACTTAAAGAGTCGTTGCGCCTTGTTAGGGGCTGCGAATCCTCGATATGGGAGGTTCGACCCTTATGAGTCAATAGCTGAGCAGATCAACATGCAGCCTACACTGCTTTCTCGCTTTGACCTGATTTTCGTCCTCACGGACGTGCCGAACGAGGACCGTGACACGGGTATCGCAACGCACATACTCCAGTCGCATTTTGCTGGAGAACTCGCCTCTTCTGGCTTCCCAAACGAGGAGATAGAAGCCGCGATGAGCGTTATACGGCCTGTAATTGAATCTGACCTGCTAAGAAAGTTCATTGGCTACGCAAAAAGGATCAACCCGATCCTAACTGACGAGGCCAAACAGCAATTCATCGACTACTATGTAGGTTTGAGGAAACAAGGTGGTGAGGGGTCACCTATCCCTATCACTGCCCGCCAACTAGAAGCCCTCGTGCGGCTAGCTGAAGCGAGCGCACGCACGCGATTAAGCAAATGGGTGACGCTCGATGACGCGAAACGCGTCATTCAAATCGTCGAAGCTTCTCTCAAAGAGGTAGGAGTTGACCCCGAAACAGGGAAAAGAGATTTCGACGTAATAGCAGTCGGAAAAAGCAAAAGCCAACAAGAACGAATCAAAAGCATAAGGGATATTATCAGAGAGCTCGAGCGAGAAGCGGGATCTGCGCCTCTTGAAAAAATCGTAGAGAGAGCTTCAAAATTGGGCTTCGACAAGGATAAAGTTGAGGCAGAGATTACAAAATTAGTGCAAGAAGCAGCAATATTTGAGCCCGTCAGATACAGCGGCAACTATAGGCTGACACAACAATAAGATGCCGGAAAAAATAACCGCCCTTTCGAACATATATTTGAAGTCGTACAATGTGAACAAGGAGATCCTAGTAGCTGCGTGCGATTCAGAACTTATCGGGCGGACCTTTTGTGAAGGAGAACTTCACTTGCATGTCAATGAAGACTTCTTCAAAGGTCAGCCGGCAGATGAACACGAAGTGAAAAAAGCACTAAAAGACGCTACAATCGCAAATCTAATCGGCGAACGATCTGTTTCTTGTGGCATCGACAGTGGCGTAGTTGATAAGAACTGCGTCATTATAATTGACGGTATCCCGCATGCGCAAATGGTTCTTTTCTAGATCATTGGAGGCAATGTGACTCTCGAAAGCGTTTGTCCCAGCTGTGGCGAGAGTTCGTATGGCGTATGCGAACGCTGCCGTGCCAAAAGTTATACTATATCGGCAATTCCAAGCTTCATTTCCATAAAAGTGTGTCCGACGTGTTCCGATCACTTCTCCAATGGCAGATGGATGAACGGGGGTACCAACGGCGCAGTCGAAAAGGCAGTTGGAGAGGCTCTAAATGTTGATCCAAACGAAACAGCTCTGACAATTGTGTCAAATCAGGTTTCCCCTACGACCATACACGCACATGCCGAAATCAACGTCTTTGGAGCAGGAGAATCCTACAAAAGTTTTGATGTAGAGGTTCGTGTGAACAGAGCGACGTGCGACAGATGTTCCAGAATCTCGGGAGGTTATTACGAAAGCAAAGTGCAAATACGCGCCAACCATAGGAGGCCTGAGCGAACCGAGCTCGATCGCGCGCTTGAAATTACTGGAATAACTATCGACCTCTTACAAAAGACGGATAGACTGGCATTTATCGCAAAAACAATCTGGCTAAAAGAAGGCTTAGACCTTTATATCGGCTCGGTCAAAGCCGCTAAACGGATTGCACGGGCCTTATTAAGGGAGATGGGGGGGACTATCAGCGATTCGGCTAAGCTGACAGGACGACGCGACGGAAAAGATGTTTACCGTGTGACCTACGTCGTGAGACTACCCGAATTTCCGACTGGAACAATTATTCAGTCTCGGCAGCATATTTATGAGATCTGCTCGACAATCAGCACAACAAACGCTGTCGACCTGGAGACCGGCAATAGAACTGCTCTGAATGCCGAGGCTTTACGCACTGCAGAGCTCGTTGGAACTCGACGTGATGCGAATAGGACACTGTTAGTTGCGATCGATGCCGACGAGGCCCACCTGCTCGACCCTGAAACGTACGTTACTCTTACAATCAAAAAGCCCCCGTACATCAGTAAAGAAGACGAAGGTAAAGAGATAAAGGTCGTTAAGACGCAAGAAAGGGTATTTATCCTTCCATGAAAGGGCATCAGTTGCTCGTGCAACGATTAAAGTCACCGCTCGCTGAACACGAAAAGATGCTTTTGCCACGGGGATGGCAGATCCTTGGCGATTTGGTTCTCGTCAACATCCCGACCAAGATCGTGCATCTGAAACATGAGATAGGTGACGCGCTGCTGGATCTTTATCCACGCTGCAAGAGCGCTTTATGGGACAAAGGAGTGCAAGGCACCCTTCGGACGCCAGAGATCGAAGTCATTGCAGGCTCAGGAACGAAAACTGTCCATAAAGAAAATCACTGCAAATTCGCCCTCGACGCAAGTCGCGTTATGTTCTCAGCAGGCAATTTTGCTGAACGAGTTCGAATGAG
>DASVJT010000020.1:0-2790 GCA_036385775.1 archaeon | reverse complement strand
GTGAACCCACCATGGAATCATCCGCTATCATTGCCCTTCTCACTTTCCTTGTAGTGTACGGCATTTTAGCGACAGAAAAGATCAACAGGACGATCATCGTCGGTGCCGGCAGCATTGTCCTGCTCGTCCTCGGCGTCTTAGATCTGAACGAAGCAATCAACTACGTCAACTGGGAGACTATCGGCCTCCTGCTTGGGATGTTCGTCATCGTAATTGTGCTGTCCGATTCGGGATTCTTTTCGTACCTCTCGTTTGTCGTAGCAAAGAAGCTCAAGTACGACCCCCGAACGATGCTTATTGTGTTCCCGCTCCTCGCTGGTTTGCTCTCAGCCTTTGTCGACAGCATTACCGTCATGCTTTTTTTAGCCGCGCTCACTATCGAGATTGCTAAAATCCTGAAAATTGACCCGGTTCCACTCGTCGTCGGCGAGGTAGTCATCGCGAACATAGGTGGTTCGTCAACGCTCGTAGGAGATCCACCTAACGTTATTCTCGGAACCCAACTCGGATTTGGATTTAACGAATTTGCGGTCAATAACGGTCCTATTGCCATAGTCGCTGCTCTGGTCGCGGTCGGGGTGCTCTTTCTAATGCAGCGAAAAAATGTTACTTCTTCAGTTGCGATCGACACCTCTGCGCTCTCTGCGATTCGTCCAGAGCGCACGATTACCAACAAGTGGCTTCTCCGCCTCGGTCTTGGCGCCCTTGTTGCGGCAGTGACCCTCCTTATAACTCACGAATACATTCAGCAAGTGTGGCATATTCCGATAACCGTTCCCCTCGCTGCATTGATTCCGGCCTTTTTCCTCCTGCTCATTGGAGGACGAGAGACTGAGGATACCCTCAAAAAGGTCGACTATGACGTGCTGCTGTTCTTCATCGGTCTCTTCATTATCGTTGGGGGGCTTGAAAAAACGGGCGTCATAGCAACGTTAGCCAGCGGAATGGTGAGCTTCGCAGCTGGCAACAACGCGCTACTTATGTCCATACTCCTTTGGGGGTCAGGCTTTGCGAGCGGCGTGATTGACAACGTGCCATTTGCTCTTACGATGAGCTACGTGATTAGGGATATGTCGTTTGTCCCTTCGATCCTTGCGACGTCCTTGATGGTGTGGGCGGTGTCATTAGGTACTGACATCGGGGGCAATCTGACGCCCATTGGCGCATCGGCGAATGTCGTAGCGTACAGCTCACTGGAGAAGCATGGGATACGCATGGGGTGGGTCCGATGGATAAAAATTGCAGCTCCGCCAACACTGGTGGCTCTCGTGCTCTGCAATCTCCTCCTTTACGTAAAGTACCTTGTGGGGTTTTACTGATGGAACTTAGCCGTGGTGGTCATATAAAAGCCCTCATCTGCGTTGACGGATCGCCAGTCACGAATGAGGGATTTAAGTGCGCAGTTAATGCGCTGCGGACCGATATCGAGTACACGCTCTTATACGTGCTTGAAGAGCATGGCATCTACGACAGCTATAAAAGAATCTTTAAAGAGGACCTAGAACGAATAGAAGAACTCTTTGAAGACGTCGATTCAGAAAAAGAAGCGGCAAAAAAGATCTTTGTTCTCCCATTGTGCGAATATATGCGCGAGTACGGCCTTACCGTACGCGCGATCGTTCGGGAGGGTCCAGCTGGCGAAGAGATATTGGACGAGTTACGCGATGGTAAATACGATCTCGTGTTACTTGGAGATAGGAAAAGCCTCTCGCCAGCCAGGCGACTCTTGGGTGGGACGCTTACCGAAGTGATGGGTAATGCTGACTCGTGCGTTATGATCGTTCGGCCTCCTCGACCGTAGCGCTGTGTCCAAATAGCCAAGAATAGGCTATGACTACGTTGTTTATTGACAAGAATAGTGAATAGTTACGTGGCGTTAACTGGCATCAATCGCTTACGTAGTTCTTCTAATACAAAGATTGAAAGGCACACGGCAAAGACAAACGCAAGCTCAGAGGGACCAATGGGGACCGTCCGAAAAGCAGACTGTAGCACTGGCACATACACCACGGCGAGCTGAAGAGCTAGAGCGACCAAGACCGATATTATTAGCCAACGGTTGGAGAGGGCGCTTCTGTGTAAAACAGAGTGCTCTGATTTGCAGTTAAACGCATTTACAAGCTGAAAGATCGCAATCGTCAGAAACGCGATGGTGACCGCCTGTTCGCGATTAGTGGATAGCACGTTAACGTAAAGGAGCAAGGTCCCAACGCTAATGATAGCTGCCATAAATGCGATCCGCTTAGTCATGAGCTTAGATATGATGCCCTCTTTTGTCTCTCGCGGTCGCTGTTCCATTACGTCGCGCTCCGCCATTTCCAGCCCAAGCGGAATGACACACACCCCGTCAGTGACGAGGTTGATCCATAGAATCTGAACCGGGTAGAGTGGAAGTGGCAGGCCGATTATTATCGCTGAGAAAATGAAGAGCAATTCAGCGATATTGGTCGAAAGGAGATACAGAATCACCTTTCTGATGTTTGCAAAGATTCGCCGGCCTTCGCTTACCGCCTTGACGATCGTCGCATAGTTGTCGTCAGTGAGGATCATATCAGCCGACTCTTTAGCAACGTCGGTTCCGCCCTTACCCATGGCGACCCCAATATCCGCGCTTATAAGAGCGGGGGCGTCATTGACCCCATCGCCTGTGACGGCCACGATATGTCCCTGTTTTTTGAACGCTTCGACGAGGCGACGCTTCTCTAAGGGTCGTATACGGGCAAACACCGATACCTCGTCTATTGATTTGGCAAGCTCAGTGTCACTCAACGCGTTAAGTTCGTCGCTTGT
>DASVJT010000019.1:0-4877 GCA_036385775.1 archaeon | reverse complement strand
TCCTTCCAAGGGTTTCATAATCCACAAAAACATTTAAAAGGACTTTTGGCACGCAATCACACTCCTTCAGCTTTGAAATTAATGGCTATATGCAACTTGTTCTATATCTTTTCTCCCTTAAACGCTGCTCGGGAGAATTTGAGCGCGATTGCGTAATTACCGCGATTAAAGTTAAATAAGTTCATATCGGAGTTAGAGTGTGGATCGCGAAATCGTTATTTCGGTAAGCGTTAGAGCCGTTGGATACAATAAGGAGATGTGTACGCTCGAAATTGAATTCTGCGATTCAAGTATCTACCAGTTTTTTGAAGTTCCTGAAGAGGTTTATACTGGGTTTTTGGCATCTATGGGCTTAAATCTAGAAAAGACCGATCTGAAGTACTTTTCAAACCACATAAAAGGGCAGTACAAACAGAAGACGGTGCGTAGGCCACGATTAAATCTTTTTAAGAGCGTCTTAGATAACTAGAAACAGCAGTAAAGGCTCAGAGCGGATTGCTACTGGCTGACGTGGTCCGAGCGACGGGGTATGCTCACCTAATAGTTAGTACTGGTCAAGCATTTTACGTTGAGCTTATGAACCGGTCTCAGGTGTACTATATTCCTGAATCCGGCCTCTTCCAGTTTACCTTTGGAATTGCTGCGCTTTATGCTCACTTTCTTCGTCTTCGATCTTTCTAGGGGAGCGCCGAATGGCAATTATACGCGAAAGTAGTACCATTACCTCGCTACTCTTAAAGGGATCGACTGGCCGGCTCCTTACTGGTAGAACATTTCTATTAAAGTTAATTTAACACGTTCATGTAAAAAAAGTATTAGACTGACGGTTTAGTGCGATTCCGCTCCTGATCGAGTGGGCCATCCTTATAGCTTTAGCGTTGTCTTTGTGCTGTTCGCCCGCGTTTTTCACCGGCGCAACTTGATGATATGCCTGTGTGATCTAAACGGCCCCTACCTAGATCGGCAGTCAAAGCTGAAAACTCAGATGGGTTCCTACAGCAGTCAGCGTGCATTCTACGTACTTGCTTATCTCTTCAGCAGCTTTGCATCCTGTACAGTGTGATGCTGCGACGAACTCCACACCTCGTTCGCGCAGAAATAATGCAAGTGCCCGTGCATTACGTGGAGATACATCTGAGAGGTGCAAGCCACCGACAATACCGTGAAGCGGTTTCTCAGTCATTGCTTCGACCTGCTGAATTGTGTTTCGCACGCCGGCGTGTGCACAGCCAAGCAGTAGCAATGCTTTCTTAGGTCCTTCAACCACTATTGCAATTTCATCGAGAACGTTGTCGGTCACTCTGCCGGCAACGTCGAGCGATAGCCCTGTTACACGTTGATCAGCAGCGAAAGGTCGAGCGATCTGCCCAGTTGTCCATATCCCTTCTAGTACCTCATGCGGATCATTATCGAAGTGAACCTCGACACCTTCGCGCTCCAATTCCTCTTTGGTAAAGGGCGCACTGACGTTACGAACATTATTTGTTCCCGTTACTGAGAAGCGCTGCATAAATACATCGCTGTGCGCGAAAATAGCCGTACTTGGGAAAATGCGTACAAACGGCATAAGGCCGCCGGTATGGTCGTAATGACCGTGGCTTAAGACGATGGGAGGAGAATGAAACGTGATGTCAAGAACGTGTGCATTATGAATGGCAGATATACCTTGACCAACGTCAAAGAGAAGCTGTTGCGCACCGCTCTCAAGCAGGATAGACAGTCCATGTTCAGCAAGCAATCCCTTTTTATTAACGGCGTTATCTGAAAGCAGCGTTATTTCGACGTCCATCTATGCGCTAACCCCTAAGCGTGTTAATTATATCAAGTCTACGTTTTTCATTGAGCAGGTGCTTGACCTGCCCAAGATCTCTCCAGCTTCCATCGCCGTCGGTTTAGGTCTAATTCCTTCGCTGGAGGACTTTTGCGTATTTGCTTGGTTTTGATTAATGCTATTTGAAAATAAGGTCGCAAGCGTGCTTAAAGATCCTTGCATCATCCACGCAAGAGGAAAAACAATTTCTCGTCTCCATCATCCCAGAATAACGGATTTTTCTCATTTGCGTGCACAAATATCTGTTTTAGCGACGTCTTATCCGCGAGTACGCCAAGATAGAGGTTACTAACGCGATCGCAAGAAATGCACCTTCTACACCAAATCCAGGCGTTGATGTTTGTGCGGCTGCATTCGTAACGTTAGTTGTCTGTGTGGGGGCCGTAGAAGTTACAGCAGTAGATGATAAAGCTGCATTGGTTACGCTTATGTTCGTATAATTCTCAAATTGCTGAACTAACGGGTTCTTATCGCCATTCGTGGAAGCGGGGCTCCCAACCCCCGTCCCGTTAACGTCACTACCCTTGTAATCTGAGTAGTAGTTGCCCATATATCCTTGATGTATCGCACTGCCGAAGGTGTAAAAAAGCTGCTGTGGCGAACTCAAGCTATTCTCTATCGCTTCACTGACGGTGTTTGGCTGGCTAATGAAGTTGTTAAGGTAGATCTTGTCCCCAGTCTCCGTGATAGAGAGAACCCCAAGGTTAACATTCCCGCTGATGACGTTAAAGGTGAGCGTGTTATTATTTGACTCGCGTAGCCGGACGCCGATGTCTTGGTTGTTGACTATTGAGTTGTTGGTTATCGTATTGCCTGACGAGTGAAAGAGTGAGATGCCGTAGACATGGTTGGCACTTAGGTTGGCGTGGGTGATCGTGTTGGCGTCGGAGTAGTACATATAAATGCCATCGCCGAGCGCCTTTCCATTACCTTGCTCGCTCGTTGCAATTATACTCGATATAGTGTTGTTTGAAGCGTTATCACAGTAAATGCCATATCCGTTATCGGCAAGGTTACTTGAGCTCACTTCGCAATTCGTAGCTCCATCAAGATAGATGGCGCGGTCGTTTCCGTGAGCGTTGATGCCAGTTACAACGCATGCTGAACTGTGATCGACGTGAACACCCGAGGCGCCCGTCGCTCCTGTGATTGTCAATCCTTCTACGCGAACGTTCTTCGCTTGCACAAGAAGAACATCTTTGCTCGGATCTGCAGCGGTGATGACAGTAGATCCAGGACTAGCGGCCGTAATGGTGACTGACTTCGTCACGACTACATTCTCAGAGTAGGTGCCGCCACCTACGGTGATCGTATCGCCAGATTGGGCAGCATTGACCGCTGCAGTAATTGATGTGTATTGACCTGCTGAACCAACATTGAGTGCGGCGCCATTAACTGAGACAGCGAGCGTGCTTACGATCAAACATGTAACTAAAATGCTTAAAAGAGGGGCAGTAATCTTATGCACAGAGACTCATCTCGGAACAGAATAATATTTTTCGAAATACTAAAACTATTAGGTCAGATTTCTAGCTTGCGTGATAGGGAAGACCGCAATGCGAGCAAACTGTTATACTCAAACTGAGTGTTGCTTACACTTATAAGTCTTACCCCGATTACATTTCTAAATACAGCTAACAGGTTAAGAAGTAACTTATTCATAAAAGACATACAGTAATTTAGTATAGTTCAAAGGCGAGAAGAAGCCTTGCCAGAGTGCTTACAGTAAGGGACAAGGGACGGTTAAACAAAAATGGAGGATGTGCTTGAAGACGCCGACGACAAATTATACACGGTAAAGAAGCTGCTGGACGAAAGCAACGAGATCGTTGACCGAATCAAGGCCCTTAAAGCCGAAAGAGCGGAGCTACAGCCTCTCCCTGGCTCACTTCGTCGGCGAATGATCAAGTGTGGAAAAAAGAACTGTAGGTGTAGGAAAGGACGCCTGCACGGCCCTTACTGTTATTTTGCGCCGTCAAAATGCCGAGGAAAGTGGCAATATATTTCGGTAGAAGATCTAAAAAACGTTGAACACGGCGTTGCAGACTGGAAAAAACAGCAAAAAATTGATACAGAAATAAAAGAGTCCTCGGCGCGCTTAAAAAAGATAAAATTTGAAGTGGTAGAACTCATCCCAGCGGCTGAGTGATAAACCACGATATTAAAACTCCAGTAGTCTTAACAAGCCTTTAATCGGTCACTGCATTTACCTTAGTTCTTACATTGCAAAGAGTTTAATAGTTTATAATCAGAGTAAGATTATGAATCGTGAAATCGTCGTCTCCGTAAGCGTTAGAGCGGTCGGTTACGACAGGGACACATCAACGCTGGAAATCGAGTTCTGTGATTCGAGTATCTTTCAGTATTCAGAGGTGCCTGTGGAAGTCTACAAGGGCTTGATGGATTCTTTGGGTTTAAACCTTGAAAAAACAGACCTTCAATATTTCTCTAAGAGTATAAACGGGCAGTATAAACGAAAAATCGTGCGAAGGCCCCGGCTTAACCTCTTCAAAGGCGTTTTTGACACTTAAGCGAAAAACCTGCCTTTTTCTCACCTGTTAGGTGCCTGGACGAATTGTTGTTATATTGAAGCCGTAAAGCTATGAATTTGCAGCACGAGGAGCGTGCATGAGAAAGACGACGTTAAACGCGATTGTCGATACGATTGCATTTTTACCCTTACTCGTCACCGCTGTCAAAGGCATTATTATTTGGCTCTTCTTGCTAGAGTAGATCAGATCGTTTATTTGCCAGAGTTCACAAAACAGAATGGAATACTTGACTATCAAAAAACGTCTTGAAGAAAAGAAAGCTCACAAAGCCATTACCTGGCCGGCTTAAATCGCGTCAAAAAAAAGAAAGGTGGAGTGACGAGCGTCACTCCTTCGCATTTTAGAACTTTCGACCAGGTGAGACGATTCCTCTCTCACCAGCAGGCTGGAACTCTCTAAGAGCACCGCGCGCAAACTCTGCCCGTGGTTTTGAAAAGTCGAACCACAGGTTGGGGTCAGCAAAGCACACTTTAACAAGTGGGCTCACCGCAAAA
>DASVJT010000018.1:0-6920 GCA_036385775.1 archaeon | reverse complement strand
TGCAGCGGGTCACCTGATACTCGTGAGTGGCACGAACAAAATTGTCTTAACGCTTGGCGACGCGGTGCATCGAGTCCGCGAGTACGCGTATCCTATAGAAAATATCCGCGCGAAAAGAGCGTACGGAACGTCGAGCAAGCTTGGAAAGTGGGTGATTCTCGCAAATGAGGAAATTGAGGGGCGAGTAACTCTCATACTCGTTGGCGAGTCGCTTGGGTATTAAGCTGGTTTGTCTTAGCTGAAAGCCTGCTTAAACTGCAAAGGGCTGCTTGTAATTTAAAAGGAGTGATAGCAAGTTTAGTCTTTGAGCCGTTAGTATGATTGTCCGCACTGGATCAGGGACGGCACGCCAGATCCCGTTAAGTAGCCCCCCGCACCTAACCTACGAACCACAAGTCTTTCGCGTCGGCGAAAACCCTCGGAATGTCTCGAGGCAAAGAAGTAGAATTATTTATATTAAGTGGTCAAACGTTGTTTGTGGGCCCAAAACGCGTTGCGATAGCCTTAATTTTAATTATGGTGCTCGTCGCCGTAAGCGCGAGCGCATGTGTAACCTCAACAAATAACTCAACAAGCTCAGGAGGCATCGTGCTTGCCGCAGAGCCAACCGGCGGAACTTGGAAGCCGTTCGTTTTGAATTCAAGCGACGCATTACGCTCAATTCCGCCGCCGTCTCAAGGTTCCACACAATTCAACCAAGATATTAGTGAGTTAAAAGCACTTCAGCTTAATCGGACTGCTAAGGTTAACGAAAGCATTAACTACTGGAATAACGGCTCAGTCGTGCGCTGGAACGAGATTGCACGCAGCCTTGTTGCTAAAAATAGCACATCAGCTCCCCTAGCTTCGCGCGTTTATGCGCTGTTGAGTGTGGCGCAGTATGACGCACTTGTCTCAGCGTGGAACAACAAGTACCTGTTCAACCGATCAAGCCCGCACGATATTGATCCTAGCATTCAGCCAGCCGTACAGACAACTAGCGACCCTGCATACCCGTCTGATCACGCCGCTGTCGCTGGAGCATCCGCGGCAGTGCTCTCGTACCTTTATCCTAACGAAACCGCGGGGCTCGCCAAACAAGCAGCTGCAGACGAGGAGTCAAGGCTTCAAGCCGGAGTGAACTTTCGCAGCGATATTACCATTGGGGATTCCTTAGGCCGCACTGTTGCGCAAGATGTAATCAATCGTGCCAAAACTGACGGTGCAAATGTTAAGTGGAACGGCACAGTGCCGACAGGATCGGATAAATGGGTAAGTACTGCATCGCCACCGCAGCCGCCCCTCTTACCGAACTGGGGTAACGTCACGCCATGGCTGCTCAATTCGTCTAACTTGATAATGCCGCCATCTCCACCCGCGTATAGCTCTGCACAATTTAATGCATCTCTGCAAGAAGTCAAGCAAATCGCAAATAATCGAACTGCGGAACAGTTGCAAATTGCCGAGTATTGGAACAACGACCCTCCAGGGCTTTGGAACCAGATTGCTTGCAATTTGACTCAGAGTTTCCACCTCAACGAATTGCGTTCTGCTCGAGCACTCGCGCTTATGAATACAGCGTCAATGGATGCCGGAATCTGCTGCTGGAAAGCGAAATACACTTATTGGTATCCGCGGCCCATTCAGGCTGATCCGACAATAAAAACAGCCTTTACTACCCCGAACTTCCCGTCGTACACCTCTGGTCACTCGGATTTCTCCGCGGCGGCAGGTGGAGTATTGAGCTACATTTTCCCCAAGGAGACCAGCGACTTACAGGCAAAGGTCCAACAAGCGTCTCTGTCTCGACTTTACGCAGGAATCCACTACCGATTTGATTGCGATCAAGGAGTTAAGGTCGGCAGCGAGGTCGCTCAACACGCGATTCAACGCGGCGAACAGGATGGTTCACCGTGATAAAGCCTGAAAAGCGTTTTCAGTGGTAACTGACCGGTACGCTTTCTCTGTGCGAGATCTCACGAGCATGCGCTCGGAGTACGTTCAACGTGTCCTAGTGTATCCTGTGAAGCAACACTAAGAACGACTTTCACCGCGTCTCTTTGTCAAGCTTTCAAAGTAATCCTCTAGATAAAACGCGCGCAGATAGTCTGGCAATGAATTCAAGTATGCATTCATTTGCACAATTTGCAGCGTAGTCAGTGGCTTTACGGTCTTCGAAAGTTCAGCACGAATTGCAGCACGTGTTTCTCTATTCAAAACGAAACGCTCGATATTCAAGTCTGCAGTAAGCCAAAAAACAAAACGGCTTAGAGTATCTTCAACGCATTCAGCGAATATTTTGCTCAGCACAATCGGAGGGTTATCTGTAAGATCATTTGCCTCATCGACAGGGCCCACGAAAGTTGCCACGACCAAGCAATGGCCAAACGCTGTCGGTTTTCTTGTCCATTCAATAGAGTCCATACGTAGAATTCGCCCCATACTGAGGATCCGATCGTCGCCTGTTCAAATCAGGCCTGGAGCATTCCCTTATATTTCTTTCGGAGAAGTCCGTTCGAAAAATTCTGAAAAAGAGGGACTTAATACATTCTCATCTAGGATTAGAAAGCAGAAGCGCCAGCCGAATCTTCACGGATCTCCCTTTACGGCGGGGAAGTCCTCATCACGTTCATAACAGACCAGACTGCGTGGCACATTGGACCGCTCTTTGCCAGGAAGATGATTCCACGACGCAGGCCGTGGGATAACTGGAAGCCGGAACCCGATGGAATGCATAACAGCCTCATTATAAGGCCGACATTCATAGCTGAATTGTGCTTGGTCATCTGGACATAATCCTGCTTCTTGAGGATGATGCACAAGACCTCGGCAACTGAAAGTCCTGCATGCGCCAAAAAATTTTTAATGGTACAAAAATAGGAAATAATTTGAGCTCTGCAGGCAATTTCCTAGTAACTAAGACGGGGGGGTTGGTGCATGACCGGTGAATACGAACGGGCATTCAGAATGGCGATAGATCAGCCGGAGATGTTCTGGGAGGCTGCAGCAGAAAACGTCCGGTGGATCCGCCCCTATACAATGGTACTCAACAGGGCCAATCCCCCCTTTTACCGCTGGTTTGAGGGTGGAGAACTCAATACCTGCTACCATGCACTCGATCATCAGGTAGAAAACGGACTCAGAGACCGGGTTGCGCTTATCTATGATAGCCCCGTGACGAAAACCATCCGAAGATATACTTATGGCGAACTTCTGGACCAGGTAGCCCGGTGCGCCGGAGGTCTGGCGCATCTTGGCGTTTTGAAAGGCGACCGTGTCATCATTTACATGCCCATGATCCCGGAAGCAGTCATTGCCATGCTCGCCTGTGCCCGGATCGGTGCAGTCCATTCCGTTGTCTTTGGAGGCTTTGCCTCGCGGGAACTGGCAACCCGTATCGAGGATGCCAAGCCCCGCGTCATCATATCAGCCTCCTGTGGTATCGAAGTTGCCCGCATCATTCCGTACAAACCGCTCCTTGAAGGAGCTCTTGAATTATGCAGTCACAGGCCCTCCTCCTGCGTTATTGTCCAGAGGTCGCAGTGCCCTGCCCGGCTCGATCAGGACCGGGATATCTCTTGGGGATCGCTCATGACAGCCGCACCGGCCGGATGCGTGCCTGTTACCGCAACTGATCCTCTTTACCTGCTCTATACTTCCGGGACTACCGGAAAACCGAAAGGGGTACTGAGGGACAATGGTGGCCATCTCGTTGCCTTGACCTGGAGCATGAAGAATATCTACGGCGTGCACCCCGGTGAGGTTTTCTGGGCTGCTTCGGATATCGGGTGGGTAGTCGGGCATTCCTATATCGTGTATGCTCCGCTCTTTTATGGCTGCACGACCATTCTGTATGAGGGAAAATCGGTGGGAACACCCGATCCCGGCGCGTTCTGGCGGGTGATTGCCGACCACGGCGTATCGGTCCTTTTCTGCGCACCCACGGCATTCCGGGCGATACGAAAGGAAGATCCACAGGGTGAATATATAAAAAAGTACGATCTTTCCAAGCTCCGGATGCTCTTCCTTGCGGGGGAACGCTGTGATCCCGACACCCTGCAGTGGGCCGAGGAGCAGCTAAAGGTGCCGGTCATCGATCACTGGTGGCAGACCGAGACCGGCTGGTCAATCGGGGCCAACTGTGCCGGCCTGGAGATGCTCCCTGTTAAGCCGGGTTCCTGCACAACGCCGGTTCCCGGCTACGATATCCGAGTTCTGGATGCGAAGGGCAGGCCGGTTAAGGCCGGCGAGACGGGAAATATTGTGGTGAAACTGCCGCTGCCTCCTGGGTGCCTCACCACCCTTTACAACAACGATGCTGATTTCATGAAGACCTATTTTTCTGCATTCCCGGGCTATTACCTCACGTCAGATGCCGGTTTTATTGATGAAGACGGGTACCTCTGGATCATGGGGAGGACCGACGACATCATCAACGTTGCCGGCCACCGACTGTCCACCGGGGCTATGGAGGAGGTGCTGGCGTCCCATCCGGATGTGGCTGAATGCGCAGTAGCGGGCGTCCACGACCCGGTGAAGGGAGAGGTGCCGCTGGGATTCGTAGTGTTGAAAGCCGGTGTTGGAAAAACACAGGAAGAGATAGAACCGGAACTTATCCGCATGGTACGGCAGAAGATCGGCCCCATCGCCTCCTTCAAGACAGCAGCTGTAGTTAAACGTCTTCCGAAGACCCGTTCCGGCAAGATCGTACGGGGTACCATCAAGAAAATCGCTGACGGGATCTCATATACCGTCCCGGCAACGATCGATGACCCGGCAATCCTTGGGGAGATTACAGAGATACTGCAGAGAATAGGGTACCCCCGTCGCTGAATGAAGCTGTCACAACCGACAGAAAAAACCAGCCGGAGATGCAAGAGTACGATACCCGAAGGTGTCCATGCTGACAACTCTTCTCCCTTACCCACCCTTTCATTTCAATCAGAGCAACTCGGTTTTTTCTCCGGGTGAACCTGATATCGGTTCCGTCGCCTCGGGGCCCCGGTCACCCAGACGGTCTTTGAAGCACTAACAAACTCTGTCATCGGACAGCAGATCCCGCTCAAGGCAGCCCACAGCATTGAGACCCATCTGATCCATGCACAGTACGGAAAAGGCTGGACCTCGGGAGCTCTTTTGCTGTTGTTACCCGGATCCGGCAATCTTGGCCGGAACAACGGACAACACGTTCCGCGCGTGCAGGATGACCCTCTGCATAACGGAGTATATCTGGGATGTTTTGCGGCTTATTCTGGCCGGAGATCTTGATCTGGGAGGATTCAGGGAGTCTGCGAACGCGGAGGGGATCATTGAGGAAGTCATAACGATCCGGGGTATCAGGCGGTGGACCGTGGAAATTATCGTTCTCCGCGGATTACACCGTCGGGATGCTTCCCCCGCGGATAATGATGGTGTGCGCAGGTTCGTCCCTCAGTTTTATGTCGGAGGCAAATTCGTTTTCGGTGTTTTCATTCAATTCATCAGCGGCCATATTTCTGTTTAAGGTGTATGGCAAATTCAATTCCCTCCGCGGTAAGCATCACAGAAAAAATCTTTCCACCAAGAATGGGCTCCGCTTTCACATATCCTCGCAAGTCAAAGTTCATGGCATATCTATATACTTCTCGTTCGCCAAACCCCGCCTTCTTTGCCAGTGCGTAAAGCTCTCCACGTTTAACGGATTTATTTGGCTCTCCTTCAACCTCATTTAGAAGTGCGAGGATAAATTCATTTTCTCGATCTGAAATGTCCAAAATGTAACACCCAACTCAAAGTGTTTCCGAGATATGATCTTAGTATCGTTTCGTACGCTTTGCTTTTCTTGAGCTTCGTTGTAGTAATCCACGAGCTTCGTTTAGTCTAATGCAGGTGCCAATATTCACTAACGAATGGTCACGACTCCGGTTTCCAAAGATAAGTGTTATTAAGCTGCAACTGAGAATGGTCAACAATGTCATTGGCGCACAGTGCAAGACTCTTAGCGACCAGACGACCCGCTTCACAAGAATCAGAACCGCTGTATTCTGCCCTCAACACAGTCAACGTCTTTTTGGGCAACGCTTTAATTCGGAAGGTTATCCGCGGTCTATGCGTCGATGACAAGCAAGCAATCTACGAAGCCCTGAGCTTGTATAGCGGCCAGAGCGACCTAAATCCTATGAAAAAGCTCAAATTACTGCCTATCTGTGCGTTCATTGAGCTGGGAAGAATGTCTTTTCATGTCGATAAGCCCAAGATGCAAAAGTTCTTCAGTCAGCAAGTAACGCGACGAGGCCTGTCAAATATCGTTAAGAGCGTAGCAGAGTACGGCATAAGCAAGCCGCTCAAACTCCAAGCGCCATTTTTAGTCGTTTGGAATTATACGAACGCGTGTAATCTACACTGTCAGCACTGCTATCAACGCGCGGGTAAGATGTCAAGTGACGAACTCGGCCTCGAAGAACGCCTCGATATAGTTGATCAGCTTGTTGATAACGACGTCGTCGCTATAGCATTTTCTGGGGGGGAGGCGCTGCTGCGAGACGACTTCTGGGAAGTCGCTCGTCACGCTTCACGCGAAGGGCTATACCTTTCACTGGCAACCAATGGCACATTACTAACAAAAGACGTAGTTCGACGGCTTATGGACGTCGGCATTGAGTACTTTGAGATAAGTCTAGACTCAGTCGACCCGGCAAAACACGATGCATTTCGCGGCGTCAGCGGGGCGTGGGAACGTACTGTCACGGGTATCCGAAATGTCGTTGCACAAGACGGCGCATATTCGTGCATCGCTAACACAATTACGAGTGAGAACTATCGCGAACTCGAAGACCTCGTGGCACTCAGCAAGAAGCTGGGCGTCGATAGGACCTTATTCTTCAATTTTATTCCCGTTGGGAGGGGTAAAGACATTATTGATATCGACTTGCCCCCAGATGTGCGGGAGGACGTTTTGCAGC
>DASVJT010000017.1:0-7093 GCA_036385775.1 archaeon | reverse complement strand
GCATGGATAATGTCTCCGTTTTTGAGCAACGTGTAGGGTTTTTTAAGCGGTCGATTATACACGAACCCTAAGAACCGCGGCGTTGTTCTGGTAATCATTTGCTCTTCATCGATTGACAAGTAAACGTCGGCATTTTTGAAGAGGTCTAGGCTGCCTACGTGGTCGCGATCAGTGTGCGTGAGAAACACATACTTGACGTGCTCAGGCTTGAAACCAAGGGCATCAAACCCTCGTTTGACGGGCCCCTCACTAATTACCGTATCAAAGCAAATTGGCGGATCAGCTGCCGTATAAACGAACATACTGACTGCCCTTGATTTGATTTCATAGACGTTGTCTGTTATCCACACGATTTACCTCCTCTCTATCCCGTCCTTTTTTGGCTAATCTGTGAGACGATTGCTCCCAAATATCGTTGTTTTAATGCTCGTTGTCAGCTCTCAAGCGGCACCTTTTGAAAGTTGCAGCAAAGATGTCTGGCTGTGAGCCGGTAGCAAGATTACTTAGGACTGGACCTGATGTTCCCCGGTATATCACCAGAAACGAATAAGGCTTCGTTTCGCTTGCTTTCGCTATCCATACTTCTAAATTGTTCAAGCAGCAGCATGCCTATTATGTGCGACAACGAGAGGTGGTGAAATCATTTCTTGATGCTAGATTTTTGTTGCACAGTCCTCGAACGCAAAGTTTATCTTTTTTGCCGTTTTTTTAGGAGCACTCAGCTCTTATGCGAGGGAGAAATGTTAAGCAAATTCCTATGTTTTAAGATGCTAATGGCAGTCGGTTTTGTGGTTATGCTGGTACACATCTTATTTTTCGTCGTGACCTTGGCGTTGCATGTTCTATTCTTAGCTCCTCGACTGCGAAAGATGATGAAGCGTAACTCGTCGCAACACGCTTGCTGCTAATCTCGGCAACAGAGTTCGGGAGCCTGCTAAAGCAGAACGAAAACGTGCCGGCGCGTAACCATTAGCTGAAACGATTTGGCTTGGACGATACCTTCAGCCTTCAACGCTAGGTGGCAAGCAGGACCCGGATGGAATGAGTTTAGAACTTGACTTGTTTAGCCGCCGCCTTGTTAAGCCCGTTATCCGTAGCGTTACCTTATAGGCGGCCTGAGTTTGTCGGATCAGGACAACTCAAGGGCCCTCGCTTACCCATTTATCTTAGGGTATCCTCAAACTCTCGCAGGTTAGAACTCTCAAGGATCGGCGCACTCCACGCTGAAAGAATATTGTTACAACAATTGTGCCTTTTCGCGGAGCGTTCAGAAAGACATACTAGCAACCGTCGTTGCCACGCCATCACGCTGCAGGCTGCGCTTGATTTTCCAAGTTCTTGCGCTTGTAGAATAGCCAAAATACTTCTCCCGAGAGCACGATGAAAAGTGATGCCACGTATATCGGTGCCGTTGCGACGATCTGAGCAGCAAGATAGCCCGCTACTATTGGCGGAATTGATTGGGCTAAGGCTGAGACGCTCGCATTGATGCCCAAAATCTCTCCTTGCTTCGATTGCTCCGCCGATTTACTGATAATCGTCGGGAGGAAGGCTTGTGAAAGTCCGTTTGGAATCCCAAAAAAGGGGACGACAAAAAGCAGTTGCCACCACACCGTGGGTAGGAAAAACGCAAGGATAAGCACCCCGGTGGTAATGAGGGTGATGCGGAGTATTTTGTAATCGGCAAATCTTGTGAGCTTTCGGAGGATTAACCCTTGTGAGATCACGATCCAGAGTCCGACGTACGCCAGAAAATCTCCTATGTTGCCTGAGGTGAAATTGAATTTATTAATGAAGTAGACGCCGATGAACGTGGTGTAAAACGTGAACCCTCCTTGGAAAAGAAAGGCGGTTGTAAAGAGCGTCCGAAAGCCTCTGTACGTATAGGCGTGGACGACATCGATCAGGGACTGAGTCCACCGTATTTTGACCTCTTTTTGTGTTCGCGCGAGAGTCTCTGGAAGCAACGCGATAACAAGCACGATATTCACTGCGCCCAGCAATGCGGCAAACCAGAATGGCGTAGCTCCGTTGAACCAACTTACTAAGTGTTGCGATATCGCGCGTGGGCAATTCTTAGCTCTGCCTGAAATGTTAAAATAGCAACACGCTTTTGTGCTTTTCGTTCTCCCTGCCGTTCTGTACGTTCTCTCCATCTGCTCAGGTGGCAGGTACATGTGACGCACACTCTGTGTCACGCGGGGTTACATAGTGCCGTGTCGTCGGTGCTAGTGGGAGCAATGAGGCCATTGCTGTCAAACATTAAGAACACCAAAAAGGGGAGTCAAACAAAATGAACGAACTATTAACCGAAACCGTGCAGGGTACCATCTGTAAATTCGATCTCCATTCTGAATGCGCCAGTGGAGAGGCTGACGCCGCTGTATGTGCACGATGCGTCGCGGAGTCTGCAGTTGAGATCGTTAGAATACAGTTATAGCGTAGGGGGTGGGGCCAGGCATCGGCCCCTCCTTCGTTCTTTTTTTTCGAGTTTAGCCCATTGGTCCTGTTGTAGGTTATTTTGAACGTGCCTGCAGTAGCGTTCACTTCCCATCTTTAAACTCCAGATTTCATTCGTATTTTAGCAAATAAGAGGCTCTCAAAAGTCAAAGTCGGGATGAAACTCTCTTACTCGGCAGGCGTTTTAGGCTTAAAATAACTAAGTTTGTGTCGTCTGAAACGATTGAAAGACTAATGTTTGCTTCTAAAAAAGCGATTGTTTCTTGTCTTTTAGTTTTGTTAGAAAAGCTACAATACAAGAAGTAAGAGGTAATAACCGACGATAAATCCGATAAGCACCGCTATCAAAATCACAGCACCGTGTTTTAAATCCAACTATAAGCACCCCCTTGCACTTAGTATCAATAATTACTAATAACGCTTATTTTCTCCGATCTGAGATTGATAGCGTAGTATTTGCCAACGTGTATTTTTTTTGCGGCTTGAAAGGAAAGGAATCTCTCACACGTCGACGCAAAAAGCAGAGTATGGATCTTTTTGCCTGCTGTGGTTTCGGGCCCATCATCCGGCTTAAACTCATGTGACATTGCGGCACGTTACGCATATCCACAGTCTTTGATCCCCAGTCCACACACAGCAGTCACTGAACAGTTTTTTGTCTCACCGTCCGCGTGTCACACTTATTATCGGCGTTCCTACTTATGGCAAAAATCGCTTATACGAAAGCAGCATACACGATTCATAAATAGTGAAGGATAGCTTTTGATTAATTTTTCGCCCGAGAAGCAGAGAAAAGCGTCACGATATGTGAGCCGTAATCTATGCAACAAAAAACACCTATAGCTGTAATTATGCTTGTTTTAACGATCCTGGCATCTTGTAGCGGGTGTTTGGGCGGCGGAAAAACTGGAAATGAGACGACGTCGCCTCTAGCAAACTCCTTGCTCACGGTAAGCCCCGTAGAGGCGATGATCGGCAACACTGCGACCCTTTCATGCGTTTTGAACACATCTAACGGCCAGGGTCTCATCGATCAAACAGTCTACTGGTACCTTGATGGGAAGGCTCTCGGGCAAAGCTCGACATATTTTGGTTTTGCTACATACAACCTTTCAGTCAGCAATGTCTCAGCGTTGTCCTTAGGAGTGCATCGAATTATTGTGGAGTATAAGGGCAATGCTGATTATACTGGTTCAACGGGAGAAGGAGTGCTGCGAGTCATTCCAAAGTCCACCCTTACACCATCATCAAACACGTCGACAGATGATGGAATACGCGACATAGTTGGGCCTGGCGTTTATGACTGGATTCGTTCAATACTAAATGGAACGTTCTAAAATTTGTGACTGAAGACATGATCTTGAGAATTGACGATATTATAGCGTAGCGTGAGGAGCGAGACCTTCTCTGAGAAGGTTCGGTGCTAAGGGCAGCACAGCAGACAATTCGATAATGGCGTTGTGTTATGTCTTTGGTTTGGTGAAAGGAACACCGATCGACATCGTTTAAGATGGATTTAGTTTAATCGCTTGTGGTGCCCGTATCTTCTATACTCTCTTTTTCGCCGGTAGGCTCCTTCTTCTTCTTCTTGGTTTTTCCTTTTGCTCTATTACTGCCTGCTAATCCCCCAATAGAGAAGCAAAGGGCAATGATGTATCCGAAGTTATACCAAAATCCATTGTTGTGAACCTGGTATAGCACTATATTGTTGTCAAACCAACTGGCTACGAATGATAGCAAGATAATCAGACCTTGCCATAGACCAAGCCAAAAGTTCGCCGGCGTCCCCGACAGATTGACATCTCGGGTCGGCATCCCGACATGGTATACTATTATGTAGATTGCGGCAGCTGCTAGAACCACCCCAATTAGGACAAAAAAAGGGATAAATTTCTTTATTTTTTCGTCCATAATTTCTCCCTCATTTATGGCTAAATTATAACATTTTGTACTGCATGCATCGATCATGTATAAATCCACAAAGGTAGGAAAATAGTGTTAATTTCGTCATATCGTCACCTTTTGACCTCGACACAAAAATAAGAGGCTCTCGAAGGGCAAATCGGCACGAAAAACGAAACGGGATAAAATATTCTTAGTGATCTAATAAAAGGAAAGTGGGAGCGTAACGCACAAAAAAAGGAAAAAGGGCGCTTAACGCATAATGCCCATCTTCTTTGTCCACTCGTTCGCCTCTGAGAACTTCAGCACGGGATGCACCTTGACTTTTCCAACAAGTCGGAATGGTTCTAAAGCACTGTTTAAAGCTTCGTTGTCGTTTGCATCAACAACCAGGAAAAACACGTGTCCTGGTGCATCCATGTACGCATCAGCGAGGGTAACGCCTGAGCCCTCCACGTGTTCGCCGACTTTTGCAAAAAAATCCTTGTCGGGTCGTACGAGCCCTCCGGGACAGTTTTCGGCCGTGTGTTTGGCAACTACCAAAAAGAGCAGCAAATCACCTCCTGTCATTAGTTGTGCGAATGAGTTGCGCTGACGCGTTTATATCACTTGCTGCCAATCATACGCTTTTGTGCCAGCTCCGACATTTCTTCTTTCTAAAAAGCTGAGTGGCGCCTCGTTGTCACGCACCTATTTATGCGTTCACGCACTATCTTCGAGTATTATGATGCCCTCCAGCGGAGCCATCCTAAACAGCCTGAAAGACGCCTTACCGGAGGTTGTCGCGATATTTGAATCCGCAAAGCGTGAGATTCTCTTTATCGTACCCCCTTCCGTGCTCTCCATCGCCGGTACCTCCTTTAATACCGTCGAGAACGCCAAGCGTTTCAAACAAAACGGCGGGGTGATGCGCGGCATCACGACTATATCGCGCGTGAACGCTGAAGAGACGCAAATGCGACTGGATCTCGGCGAAGACCTGCGCCACAGTGACCTTCGGTATGAAATCTTTATGATTGTAGGCGACCGGCAGCACAGCCTCAGCGCGATGTACGCCGACGTTAAGGAATTCACGCTCGACACCCCGATCGTGGCCTTTAAGTGTGAAAGTCCGATCTACGCAGAGTACCTCATTACCGCCTTCGAGAAGGCGTGGTCAGAGGCCGTCCCTGCAGAAGAGCGGCTACGGGAGCTCTTGAAGCAAGGCCATCTGTGAGCAACAATTTCCAATGTATTGGTTTCAATGACAGTAGTATGATATGGGGGCAAAATCTTAAATGCAGCCTTATTCCACTTTATAAATTTTATAAGACTGCCCATAAGCGTTTTTGTATTCAAAGACCGGTTTCCAGCCTTCGAAGAGCTTGTAATTGATCGTGTACGTATCGGATTGGGTTTCATCCGGTCCTAGGCTGACGTAGCTGACGTTCAACTCATGCAACTTCTCTTGCATCGTGGTCACGTTGGTGGCATTATAGATGGCGCGGACGTTGGTGACGCGGTCTTCTGTATTGATGCCGTGAGTGTACATCCACGGGTAGTAGCCTAAATACGAAAGCCGGCCGGCGAGGGCGATAGCGGGATGCGTCGCGGAGTCTCCAGTAAGGAAAATTGCGTCTGCAGGGGTGTGCTCCTTGATCCAGTCGGCGACATATATCTGGTCTTTCGAGAACTCGGTGTAAGGCTGGGCGACTAGGAACGTTGCGGCCAGTAAGCCCGTCATAGTGGTTAAGATGAGCAGTATTGTATACAGGGGCTTACCGATCTTGCGCAGGTCGTAGATGTAGACCAGCGCGGCAGCCATGAACAACGCCGAGGGCATCAGCCAGAAGCTGAAGAATTTGTGGTTGTCGTAGTTCCAGGGCTGGAATACGAAGATATTGGCGATGATGAAGATCGCCAGGTATGGGAGATAAAATATCGCTTTTTTCTTCCCGGCGATGATCAGCCCCGCGATGAGCAGTACCAACTCTAGGCCCATGTTGACGATCCAGAATCCGGGGATGTCCAGTACTGAAGAGACCATCCAGCCGATCTCGACGCGAAAGTACGAGCTCCCCATCTGGCTGTAGATGTAAATTGCTTGCGGAATAGCCAGAAGTATGGCCGGCACGAGGAAGTAGAGGCAGCGCTTTTCCCGGTAGATGATAAACAAGAGGGCAGTTGAGATCATAACGCAGGCATACGAATACGTGTGGAACAAGGGCAGCAGCCCGGCGATCAGGCCCGCGAACGCGAGGGCCTTCCGGACGTGGATCTCTTCTACGGATTTATCGACGTACAATAAATAGCAGATCAGGATGATCAGCGCCCCTACGGCAAACCCGATCAAGGCTGCACGCTGGGCCATGACGATGATGATAAAGTTCGTGAAGACGTAGTTGAAGTCGAACATATTGGTATAGTTGAGGTTCTGAGTGGCCAGGAACTGCTGCAGTGAAATGCCGAGCGTCTGCCAGTCTGTAAATGCGCGGATGAACTCGATCCCGCCGCTGAACATGATAAGCGCCATGACGGTAAATCCACCCGCCCTCCTCCCGGTGAACCGGCAGCCTAACAGATATAGAAGCGCCAGGAGGGAGGCGAGAAGGGCGATGCCGGGCAGCACGATGCTCCACTGGAGGCCAAGGCCAAGCCGGTCTAAAATGCCGGAGTAAAAGTCAATCAGGAACGTGTACCGCAAGAGGGTGCCGGCCATCATTGGGTATTGAGGCGGATAGTTGGCGCCCTG
>DASVJT010000016.1:0-8930 GCA_036385775.1 archaeon | reverse complement strand
CAAATCCGGTACATAAGGGAACAATTCTGAAGATTTTAGATGCCGCGACTCGTGCTCCCTCGTCGGGCAATACCCAGCCCTGGGAACTCTTTGTTGCTGATGGGGGCGCACTGGACCTGCTTCGTCGCGCTTTTGAAGAACACTTCTGGAAAGGGGTGCCGGGCGGCCCAGATCTACTGGCACCGCAATAATGGCCCCCCGCGCTACAAAAGCGTATGGACGAACTCAAGGCCGCACGCTTTGCATCGCTTGGCCTAGAACCCGAAGACGCGGCCGCGCGACAGGCAATATAAGCGGTGCCCATCAGTTCTTTGGAGCGCATACGGTGGTGTATCTCTATATTGGCCGCACGCTCACGGCGTGGTCTATATTTGATATGGGGCTGCTTCGCAGAGTATCATGCTCGCAGCACAGCAGTACGGCGTTGATTCAGCTGCCGCGGCGCTTCTGATTTCCTACCCTGACCTCATTCGAGCAGAACAGGAAATTCCGGAAGACGTTTGGGTACTAATGGGCGTCGCACTGGGGTACCGCGATCGGCAACATCCGCTAAATTAGTACGGAAGCCCCAGACGGTCGCTACAAGAAGTTGTACGTATAAACGGTCTCACGTAAGTCTGCTGTAGACGAAGGAAGGCCAGCTCAACGCGTCTGGACTGATTTTCGATTGTCGACAAAGCTCACACAGACGGTTGCCCGCGGCCTGCGGATTTGCTCCGCTTGCTCTCTATGGACTTAGTTGAGATTATATAAGCTATAGAGGCACTGTTGATGATGAGCCAGGACGACTCACCCCACGAATTTAGTTCCTGCTGCACCCCGGCGTCACCAAAACTGATGGTGGTAAGGCTGTTAAAGACGAGCGATCCATCCTCGAGCCAGTCAGACAAGAAGCCGTGATACAAATAGCCATCCAAGCCTTTAAATTCGAGGTCATCTCCGACCCTCTCATCATAGTACTGCTCGCGCAACTCTTTCAGATCCATGTCAATCACTTATTTACAATACCGGCCCCGGCTTATACTGTTAACCCCGTTTATGCGCGATAGGCACGTGGGCAAGCTGCCGGATGCTCATCGCGGCGCAATGACTCGCAGTGGTCCTCGATCAAGTGCTACGGAACCACTGCAACGCCGATGAACTTGATGCAGAACTCTCAGGCCGCGCAGCTTGCCGTTCGCATGAACTTCACCACGGCACAACAAGCTGGAGGGCAAGGCGCTCTATACGAGCTGCTTAAACAGAAGCTGAGCGTAAATGCTACCCCTGCACCAGAACCCTACGGTTATGTGGCATCCGACGCGCTGTGGATCATCGCAAAGGCATACGCCGAGAACAACACACAAAACAGCACCGCACTGCGGGAGGCTATCCCTCGCATCGCCAGCTCCTATGAGGGTCTCACCGGTAACACCACGCTCAACGCAGTCGGCGACCGAAAGTACGCGAACTACGATTTTGGACGGCAGATAATCAAAACGGTACCTACAAGTGGGTGCTCACGGCGCAGTACCGAACTGACCCAACTTCTGGGGCTGCAACCGTGCAGAAGGTAGGTACCACCCTTTAAGTGGGGATTGTAGAACGGCGTTAGGGCTTGGTGTTGTGCTGCACTCGTTGTGATCAAAACACTGTCTGATCATAGGGCTCTTTGATATCCACACAAACGCGTACGCGACGAAAAAAAAGATTCAGAAACTTGTCGCTGAGCACTGCAGAGATAAGCAATCCGCGCTGACTGTGCGAGGCCAGTCGAGAAGGTTAACGACAATTGCCTGTGAAGTTACGATCTGGCCTCCGCAAGTGTAAGTGGCTGAGATTCAGGCGGTCGTGCATAGCTGCCGGATTCACAACACCCCCTCTAAACTCGATGATGTCGCCTAATAAACGACTCACTTCATAGGAAGTGAAAAATGGCACAGAAACTGCTAACGCAGCGACCGGCAAAACCACCGGCACAACAATGGCCTCTGTGGATTATGTACGCCGCTATTGCCGTGGTTTTCGGATGGCCCCTCTTCTCAGCATTCTGGTTGTTCTATGATGCCAGCGGTTTTAGCATTCTCTAAAAACATTGCTATTGTCGTGTGCTCGCTCGTCGTCGCTTAGATCGTCGAAACGATCCTGTGGGTTCCGTGGAGCATGAAACGCGCGTGAAAACAGCAATTGTGCATGGACGTGCGAGGCGGAGTTAGGGCGAGATGGTGCAGTAACGCGGTTCTGCAGAGGGAGACCTTAGGTAGCGCAGAGCAGAAACCCGCCTAGCCCGAGCGCCCACAGGATGATCGGGTAGGCGACCAGTCGCTCCATCCCGCCGAAGCCGATGCCGTGCATGTGCTTCCGGGCGAGCAGCACCAGTGCGGTGAGCGAGACGATCCCGAGCCCCATCGAGTAGTACGCGAGGGGGACGCCTTCGAGCGAAAAGGCGGAGATCGCGGACAGACCCCCGAAGAGGAACGCGACGAGCGCGCAGCGGAGGTGGCGCCTTCCGGTCGTCTCGGGGAATATCCCCACGCCGACCGCCCCTGCGCCCGCAAGGACGACGAAAAGCGTTGGCACGGGGCCAAAAAGGCCCGCCCCGATGAGCGCACCGCCGACGATCGCGGCGCCGAAGACTGTGACCGAGGCGTTGAAGAGGCGCGCGGTGCGTCCGACGCCCAGGTCGCTGATGGCGTTGTTCGCGATGCTGTAGCCGGGGTAGCGCGCCTCAGCGATGATCATCGCGAGGACGAACTGCGCCGCACCGACGAAGAAGAGTGAGCCGATGAGTAACTGGTTGGCTGCGACCATTTCAAGTGACCTCCGTGCGTTGATCGCGGATTATTTCTCTCTGTCTCTATTTATACATGTCCTGCGGCGTGCGGCGGGCCCCCGCAAGGTTCTTCTCGAAGCAGTAGCTTGATTCTTAGCTGAGCCACTCAGCTCAGATCATCGGTTCGTATAAGACAGACGTACGTCGATCGTTCTACGCATATCGAACAACAGCCTCCTCGGCTAGACTGCGAAACGCGTGAAGGGAACCTTACGCACGTTGAGTAGGACACGTCGTACAGCGATGCGACATGAGCGCCTTTTTCACCATCATTCGGCACTTAAATCTGACCGCCTATGACGCCTTTCTTTGGTTTCTTGGGAGCAAACGCACCCTCAACCAGTCCCCGCTGAAAGCCCGACGGCACCTGGCCGGACTGCGCGTAGTCATAGAGTGTTGCCACGAAGATGCCGTGCAGTGCAGTGTACACGATACCAAGCACTGCAATGAGGATAATCGCTCCAACGAGGGCAGCCACCGTGAGCATGGCGTTACCGACGAATGCCACTCCGACCGCCGCGATAATAACCAACGCGCCGATCGCGACGAAGGGCAACGCAAGCGAGATCTGTCCGATGACGTTCTCACCCCACGTTCGCTTGAACAAACCCCACGACTCCTTGACAGCATCTGCTACGCCTTTCTCTTCAAACACAAGAACAGGGATGACAAAGAAGGTGACAAGGCTCCACAGACCGCCGACGATGCCCCGGATGACCTCTCCGGCCGCACCGGCCCGGTCGGCGATTATTTGGAGGACAAGACCAACCGTTGCAGAAATGAGCGCCCAAACGATGATCGGTCGTATGTGTCGCACGGCGTTCTCCCACCCATCACGGATGGAGGGGTCACCTCCTATGAGCCTGACGTGGGCGCAGGTGATCAATCCGGTGTTGAAGAAGATCGCGACAGCGTAGCTCATGAGATAAAAGAGGAAGAGCGTCGGATAGAACGCATAGGGATTCGATATTCCATTGCACCGAGTATCCCTAAGGAGACCCACGGCACGATAAACGCAATGAGAATGAGAATGAATGCGAAGCCTGAGATCAGCGGAAAGAACACCAATTGTTTATCCTTTCTGAGGACGGAAAAGGCAGCTTTTACAAGGTTGATGCTTTGCGAAAGTCTCCCCATTGCCTCATCGAGCGTGTCACGCGCTTATATATCTTGCTAATTCGCGTGACCGGCAAAACACGGCTCCCGCGTCGCGTCAGTTAGCCGTTTTTGTATTGAGGTAGCAAATGCCACTCAAAAATCGTAAGTTCGACTTCGCAACTCGGTCGATCATGACATCGCCTTGACATGGCGGAGGTCGCCGGTTCGAATCCGGCCGAGCCCATTAGTTTTTTGGATATTAGGCGATAAATGGGCTTCTTTTTCAATAAGGTTTCGTAACTCTTGATTTCTTCTTCAAGAACCTCAATTCGAGCCGAAGGCTTCACGTCCTAAACTGTCCCTAAGTGATAACTGCACTGAGTAAAGTGGAAGCAAAGTCTCTAGACTCTTATGAGCTGTAGTTCGCTCGAGAATGTGGTCTAACGTGTTTGGAGCTACCGTCCGGCACTTTTCTTACTTTTTCGTGATGACTTTTAAGTCGCCTTTCATCTTATAATCCGGCCAGCGCATCTGTCCAATAATCTCTTCATACGTCATACCGTTCTCAGGATTCATAGTCAGCGTCTCAAGCTGAAACCCGATGACCCCTTTGACTATCCTAAAGTTTTCTTCTGTAATAACATTAGTAACGATACGCTCGTAGTGCGTGTGCGCTTCGTCGTTTGCGCTGTCAAAGACGTTTGCATAGAGATTGAAAGTCTTTCCATCGTTTTTACTGATCACAAACGAGGGATGCCAAACCGGCCCTTCTACGTCATTGATCGCTTTCGTTACGTCCTCCAGTAAAAACTTTGAGAACGTTTCTAAAAATTGTATTTCATCGTGTATCTCGATACAGTCCTCGTCTTTATTGTAGCGCAGATAATTGATCGCCTTCATCTTCAGTCACCTCTATCCCGTCTTCTAAACGCACCTGTGTCTATAGGAACCCTTGTGTACAGATAGGCTGTAGCAGGGCTTGTAACTCCTCGCCACAGTACAATTAAACACCCCAATCCGACTTGTCATTTTGCAGCAAGCAATGAAGATACCTACTTCATCAGCGATCAGAAATGACCGAGCGTGCTTTGGAAAGGCTGTCCTTCCAGCTCTGAATCGTTGAAATCGAAGTAGTTCAGAATCCTTCCGACTGACGGAATGATTTGATGCTTGATGTAATATTCGAAGTCTATCTCTCGCTCTTGCCCATATGTATCAACTAATTTGCCCTCCTTCTGGGTAAAGATCTCCGAAGGATACGACCTATCCCCAATCGATCCAGACCCTTTCATAACAAGGTAGGCAATTTTCGTCCCGACATCAGCGGCGAGGCCGTACTCTTTTGCTCGCTTTGCCGCCCTTACGTGAGCTTGGACGGATTCGTAGCTTGCGATCTTTTTGGTGAGAGTTTTGTAAATAATGAGCTTTGCTAGCGGGATCTCGCCGGCTCGAAGTTTCTTTATCGTAGACGTGACCAGTTCTGCAGCAGCTTTTGGCTCTCGTCTTTCAAGAATGATCTTAATGACGTCAGACTGCAGTTCCTTTGCAAGCGCGCACCAATCACCCCTACGCACCTCGAGACCTCTGACAACAATGGTTCCATCATCGGTAATCCCCGCGTAGCGCTTCTTCTTCTCTGTAAAAAAGATGGCTTTGTAGTGCTCCTGCACATCGAGCCTAATTGGATAAACCGTCGAAAGTTCTTGGATAAATGCTTGGACTCGATCCATCAACTCAGTTGTCATTAGGCCCCCTCTGGTTGTCCGCACGTGCGACCGATTGTGGAGGCTTTTCTCTTCGTTTTAAGCTTCAAATTCACTCCTCGACTGGCGCGCTTTCTTTGATGCTAGCTGCAAATCAGCCCTTTTTGAGCTTTACGAATAGGCTATCAGTGTCTCCGTAGATAACCTCGAGACCGTGCTTCTCAGCACGCTCAACCGCGTCCTGTATGATGGTGCGTCCCCACGCCGTTGTTGCTTCAGCACATTCTTTTCTGTACCACTTCGCTGCGGGCCACCCAGTGTAGCCATAGAACGCGTTTGTCAGGATCTTGATTGCGTTCTGGTGAACATCAAGTAGAGTAAAATCGCGTGAACCCTTGTCTGTGTGAGTCATTTGTTCTTTAACCGCTCTTCTTCGTTCAATAAGATTTGTGAGAATGAGTTTAAAGAACCCATCAGGGTGCTTTCTAAATCGATATTGCGACTCTGGGGCCTCGTAAAATTCCGTAGACGTTTCATCTGGCGACATAACGGTATCCGGTGAAATGTTGTAGCTAATCATTATTGAAGGGTACATAGCCGAAAAATCGAGGCTCAGTACTTCTTCGTGGACGCCGGGTTTTGGAAAGAGTACGAAGCCGCCGGCGTAGCTGCCCGAGCCTCCCCCTTTTGCAGGCACAATTTCATTTATCTTGTACGCCTCAGCTACCAAAAGTGACTCGACCTGCCTACCCCTCCCCATTCTTGACACATCGTCCAACGGCTGTCTTACGATCCGTGAAAATTCAAACTGAAGAGGGAGCAGCCGCTCTGCGACCCCCCACGTGCTCACTACATCGTCTTTAGAATATTCAAAAAGAAGCTTTCGAAGCTCACGATCGTTCCAATACCGAGCCATGTCCCAACCCTGCACTTGCACGCGCTCGGATTTGCGCATGACTCCCATGTAGTCGGCGACATTGTCCAACGTCTTAACGCTGAGCTCGCTGAGGTCCCGTTTTGCGACCTTATACAAGTCGACGTTGCTGCGGCCAAAGATCCTGACCTCTTTGACGCCACCACCGGCACTGAACTTTGCGGGACTCTTGTCCCTCCCAATCGTCAGGCGGAGCTTGAATTTTTCTGCCCTCGTTTTCAAGTATGGCCAGTCAAACTCGTCAGTGTTGTAGCCGACGATAACGTCGGGGTCATATTCATGAATAAAGGAGATGAAGTCAGTAATGACCCGCCTATCATCCTCATCGTCGTCAAGCGAAATGAAGGTCGGTTTGTCGGCTGCGGTCGCTAGGGAAATGATGATAATAGGGTCTTTGCTCGGAATGGGAACGCCGCCGTGGGTCAGCATCTCACAATCGAAGGCCATCATTTTAAGTTCAGGATTCGTGTGGTGCTGTTCGGCCTCTATGTGGTCGACATCGATGGCGAATGAAAAATGGGGATCTTCACGTTCGCGCCCTTCTACAATAACCTGATCCATAGGCACCAATTCGCGATCGATTATATACCGGACGGCAAAAAGAATGTCTGCTTCCCTGACGCTCACGCCAAGCTCTGCGACCCTTTCACGTAATATCGGTACGTGTTGCGGATGATCGACAAACACTTTGAGCACGGTGAGCGGTTGTCCGAAACCTTTGCGCACGACACGTTCGACGCGGTTAGGCTTAATCTCCTCGCCAGATCGCGTTGAAGCTACAGACATGATAGCGCTAGCGTCGTCAGTTACTGCGTAAAAATAGGGTTCAAAACTTGAATCGTAGGCGATAATATTTTGACCACGCTCGTCTTTAAGCCACAAGCGAATAACAGCGCGACCGTTAAGCGTGACATAATCGACGTCAAGTAAAAAGCATCGCAGCTGCATTAATACACGAAGGCGTTTGATATTAGATAAACGTGGCGAGGACCTGCAGTGGGCATTATTCCACTACATGAAGAGATCCATCTCTTTGATGTCGAGCTCATCTTTGCTTATTGCGCCATCATCAAGAATAGAGCGTCGTATGAGCACTTGAGTGTCTGATCGGATCGCGAGCGCAATGCAGTCGCTCGGACGCGCGTCGAGTTGTTTTTCAGTCCCATTAACCTTTATCGAGAGCCGGGCAAAATAAATACCTTCGTCTACGTCATCTATAACAACCGTCACGATGCTCGCTTCAAAGTTTTCGAGTATCGACATTATCAAATCGTGTGTCATTGGGCGAGATGGGACCTCCCCTTTTAAGGCCGCGTTGATGGAGATTGCTTCAGAGATACCGATGTATATCGGTAAGAAACGGTGCCCGTCGTCCGTTAACAACACTACTGGCGCATGGCCAGTAGTAGTGCTGACCATGTAAATGCCTTTAATCTCGACGGCAATTACTTCATCTCCCATCATTTACCTCAATACTTTTGCTGTATATTAAGCTGACTGCAGTTTAATACGCCCGCATCTCTATGTTGACGCAAAAGAGAGCCTCGTACGTCGCTTAGTCGAAATAAGCCTCTCCTAAGACCCCGCGATGTAAGTGACATGGCTGCGTGTTTTGTAGGTTTTGGTCCAATGTTCATTCCTGCGTTGACGGCGATTTTTTTTGAAGGGCCTTAATATATACCGAAGGGAACATATTGCCGAATTGAACGATCGTAAAAGTCCAGTTTTCAGGCTGAGTTATGAAGCGAATTGTTGTAATCGATTACGGTTTAGGGAACATAAGAAGCGCAATGCGCGGCCTCGAGCGCGCAGGAGCACAAGTCGAAGTCACTTCTGACTCCACTCGGTTTGGCAGCGCAGACGGATTGGTGCTCCCCGGTGTTGGCGCGTTTAAGAGCGGCATGCAGAACGTGCAAAAAATAAAAAGAGCGTTGCTGCATTCTGTTGACGAAGGTACGCCCATACTGGGGATCTGCTTGGGCATGCAGATGTTACTGACCGTGAGCGACGAGGGAGAGCTTCAAGGCGGGCCAGTCGAGGGGTTAAACCTCCTGCAAGGTCACGTCAAGCGATTTAACTTCGATAAAACCTCTGAAAAGCTTAAGATCCCTCATATGGGGTGGAATCGCTTAGAGGTAATAAAGGAAAACGCGTTGGTCAAAGATGTCGACGGCGGGTACGTCTATTTTGTCCATTCGTATTACGTAGAACCGGGCAGTCATACCGTAGCAACTTCTAACTATGGCGCCGATTTTGCCGCTGTTATTGCCAGCGGAAGCGTCTTTGGCACGCAATTCCACCCAGAGAAGTCTTCAACGGTCGGTTTTCGAATATTAAAGAACTTCGTGGAGTTGTGTTAATGGATCTCGAAGGATATGCGAAA
>DASVJT010000015.1:0-4344 GCA_036385775.1 archaeon | reverse complement strand
GACACGTTGGGGAAGCTTAAAGAATATGACTTCGGCCCCCCGATGCACATTCTTGTCATTCCGGCATCACTTCATTTTGTAGAAAAAGAGGCACTTCAAACGTTTGCTGGGGCTTAAGATGTCGGAAATCGTGGAGAAGGTAGCACGTTATGAAGCGATGCTTCGCGTTGAGCTTGAACACGTAGAAATCATTTCCAACAATGAGACGTCAACAGATGTTTTAGTTATGGCGCGGTCTTACTATGAAGATGGGCTCCATTTTCGAGCTATCGGCGATTTAGTCAACGCTTTGGTGTGCTTTAGCTACGGCCATGGATGGCTCGATGCAGGAGTTCGTGTAGGGGCACTCCGGACTGAACAAACAGCTTAAACGGCAGCCCTTCGATCGAACAAGCGATAGCGTTTTCGGAAGAATCGCGCTATAAGAATATTAATTAACTGTGCAGGCTTAGGAGAAAGCATGCCGGACTATTATGTCACGCTCGAGGCAGCATGGCTAGTAAAAGACGTCAAATCGGTAGATGATGCCATAGGAATAGCGATAGCGGAGACCGGTAAGCGTTTAAATCCAAAGTTGAGCAAGGTTGAAGTCGCCGTTGGATCGATATCTTGTCCCGCGTGTGGAGAAATATTAGACAGTGCCTATTTAGTGGCTAAGACAGCCCTTGTCGGATTGATACTCGAAATCAAAATATTGAATGCCGAAAACGAGACCCACGCAGCAAAAATCGCTAAGGCAGTAATAGGTAAAGCTTTGGTAGATGTGCCGCTTAAAGCAATTGACGTTGTTCTTAAAGAAGATTAAGGCCTCTCTGTTCCAATTGAACGCGGAGACTGTATGCGTTTAGCTGCTTTGATTTCAGGGGGCAAGGACTCAATCTGCGCGTTAACGTGCGCTTCGCATGAACACGAAGTTGTGCAATTGGTTAACGTTCGCCCTGTGGAAGACTCGTTTATGTATCACGCACCGTGTGCACATGTCACGCCTTTAATTTCACAGGCTCTTGGCATCCCATTAACCTCTGGAGTATCTTCTTCTCACGAGGACGAGTTGGTCGTACTGAGAAGCTTGCTGCAGGATCTCGAAGTTGACGGGGTTGTAGCGGGTACGATAGCATCTAACTACCAGATGAGTCGATTACATACGCTCTGCGACGAGCTGCAATTAGGCTTGTATGCGCCCCTTTGGAACAAAGGTAGTGAACGTCTGCTGCGAACAATGGCGCGCTTAATGCACGTTATAATCGTTCAGGTCGCGGCGAATGGAATGGATGAATCATGGCTAGCTCGCACAATCGATGAAGAAGCAGTTGACGATTTATCTGTTTTACATCGAAGATACGGAGTGCATATTATGGGGGAGGGGGGAGAGTACGAAACGCTCGTCCTTGATGCCCCAATCTTTCACAAACGCATCAAGATAATCAGTTGTGAAAAGAAGTGGTTTGACGGACAATGCAGAGGGTATATCGAGATCAGTAGGCTAGGGCTTGAAGAAAAAATAGCGGGGCGGATGGATGAAGTTTAGCGTGTTTGGTCCGAAGGAGAAGGTCGTAAAGGGGATGGAAGAGCGGACCGCTGGACTGATGAAATATGTCTTTACAGCGCCGCGATGGAAAAATACGATCCCTTTTACACTTGCTTTGTCTCTTGTTGTCGGCGCGGGCGTCTTTAATCTCGGGTTAAAAGAAAATCTTCTCGCTGGCTTGGTCCTTATCGGTATTCCAGCAGTGTTGGCCGCTGCTTTCACACATCCGCTTGCTCGGCTGTTGCAAGGAACTATGACTGTCAATCGTTCCGCTTTGTTAGCGTGCTTTGGAGCTATAATTATTAGCGTTTTTTGTGCAGTCGGTGCAGTGATCTCGTTTATTACAGGTTGGCAACTGACGTTTTCAGCGTACGTCATGTCATTAGGCGTAGTTTTTGCTTTCAGGATTTTAGTGCTAATGGCCACTACGTCGAAGAGCGTTGCCCGAACTGTAGTCCCTGCTTCACTTCAAACTGTATTTGGGGCTATTTTCTTGCCGTTATTCGGGGTCACGGGCTACATCGTGAATCTAGTAGCAATAAGCATCATTTTTACAGTGGGGACGCTAGTATTCATACGGTACATCGATGCACCTTTAAGAAAATCGTTCGGAGTTAGCGGCATAGATTTCATACGCGGCTACATTGCGCAAGCAGTCGACGGCGCCCCTGGGATGGAAGACTTCTTTAAAAAGATAGGCGAATCTGTGACAGTTCCCGTCACTACCCTCTCCTTTAGGTCCAAAGAACAGCTTAAAGCCACTTTTGTTATCCCAGCCGTACATCCAGGCCCAGTCGGCGAGCTTGGCGGCGGAAATCTGCCCGTGAGGATAGTAGAGAATCTCGATGGCGGAGAGGTTTTCGTTCCCCACGGAACCGCGACGCACGATTTCAATTTAATATCGGCAAAAGAGTCAGTGAAAATAGTTGAAGCTGCAGCACGTGCACTGGAAAACACCGAATATAGCACAGACGCATCAAAATCAATTAGAGTAACGAAAGGTGAGGTAAAACTTCTCGCTCAAAGATTTGGCACGTCAATTCTGTTTATATCGACTTTATCGCCCGAATCTACAGAGGACATTGAATTTGGGCTTGGTCTAGTGGCAAGTGCGGAAGCGAGAACACAGGGTGTGCGATTTTCTGCGTTGATTGATGCACACAACTGCACTGCTCCATATGCGTCATCAATATGGGCGGGCACGAAGAAGTCGTTCGATCTGATTGACGCCATTAGGGAAGCCTCGTCACAACTGATGCTATCAGAACCCCTTGAAACTGATATTAAGCTTGGAATAGCTAGTAGGGGGCCTATTTTCAGACGAGACGAGGGTATGGGCGATCTTGGAATTCAGGTTGCTTTGGTTAAAGCTGCAGGACAGCGAACAGCTTACATCTTGGCGGATGCTAACAACATGGTGCCAAATTTGCGGGAAATGGTTGTCAGCGCTTTGAAAGTCGATGAAGCGGAAATCATGACCACTGACAACCACGTCGTGAACTCCTTTGGTGGTGCGAACTGGTTGGGGCTCAGAGCCGACAACGGTGTTCTGTTGAAGACGATCATAGAGCTTGTTGATGAGGCAGAGGAAGATTTAGAGCTGGTTTCTTTTGGGATGAACACTCAACAAGCTACAGGTGTATCTGTTTTTGGCTCGCAAAAGACTGCACAGCTTGCGAGTACAGTAAATGCTATAATGGCAATGGGCGGCGCCTTAGCAATCTCCGTGATTATTGCGTCTGTAGCGATCTCATTATTACTCGTTCTGCTCAATTCTTAGCGCGGCACTCGTTTACCGTTTAGAGGTGAAACAACGCTAAGATCTACCGATGGGTAAAGTAGCACGTTATTTTTGTCAATCCCTCTCGTTCTATCTTATCAACTCTAACAAATCCGTAACGTTCAAATTGCACTACGTTGTTTAGGTCATTTTCAATGCCAGCTTCGCCAACTCCCAAATCGATTCCACTCGGCGTGAGTACCTGAACCAGAGGCCCGTCAGGTGGGGCCCAATGGATTATTTTCGTGCCTTTTACTATTTCTTGGCCGGCGTATTCTGCTTCTAGAGGCTCTTTGCTCACAATTCGAACGTTATAAAGGTCTTTTAATCGCACAAAATCGCCTAGAGAAAACGTATTGTCTTTTGAACTTATACAAACGTCTGCTTCGACGGGAATCTCTCTGTACACATTAGGATTTGATGGGTGCATCGGTGCATGGGCTACAGTGGGGGCGCTTCCGGTTATGTGCATCAGGACCGGATCATCGACGAAGAAATACCTATTAGCAACGGGGTCTACGATTTTTCTATTCTCAGCGTAGAGGTTCTCTAGGCTCACACTAATATCTGATTCGTTAACGCCAAGCTTCACAATAAAGCGCTTGATCGCTTCTGGAGTAAAACCTCGCCGCCGCAAAGCCCTTAGTGTGGGTAGTCTAGGATCATCCCACCCGGTGTAAAGTCCCTCGCTAATCTGCTTCTTAAGAGCGCTGGTTGAGAACTTGCCGAATTCGTGCACACTAATCCTTCCCCAGTGCAAGGTAAACGGGTACTCCCACCCTAGATGGTCGTAAAGGAACTTCTGTCTTTTTTCACTATCACGCAAATCTTTTCCTCTAATTATATGCGTAACCCCTAGCTCGTGGTCTTCAATGGCCGATTCGAAATCAAGCAACGGCCACACGCGAAATGTCAGTCCTCTGGGGTGCGTCAGATCGACAATTCGGAAGCCTATCCAGTCTCGCAAAGCAGGATTTTTATGAGTTATATCAGTTTTAATTCTTAAAACAGCTTCTTTTTCGCTAAAATGTCCGTC
>DASVJT010000014.1:0-15818 GCA_036385775.1 archaeon | reverse complement strand
GGGCAACTCGTTCCACGTGCGTGTCTATCGGGACGACTTCGTGTCCTCCAGCGTAGAGCAGGACGCAATCAGCGGTTTTTGGACCGACTCCGGGTAGCGTGACGAGACGCTCCCGAGCAAGATCTGGGGGATCGTAAACCCACGACAAGTCACCTTCCCATCGGCGCATGACCTCGCGCGCTATGGAAACGATGTAATCTGCCTTGCGGTGTGGGCCACATCGGTACAGGATAGGCACGATGTCGTGAGGATTTATAACGCTCAATGTCTCTGGCGTGATCGTTCCGAACTGCCGGACGAGCTCATAAAAAGCCGCCCGAGCGCGCGCGGCGGTCTTGTTCTGGGTTAGGACAGTGAGGATGAGGCACCGAAAGGGATCCTGCCCCGTCATAAAATATAATCCCGGAAAGAAGTCTCTAAGCTTGCATATGTATGGATCACGACTGCGCAGCTCGAGAAGCGGTGTCCACCACATGTCATCAGGCTGCACGCCCTCCATATCGAGGTGTGACGACAGTGAACCCTGTTCGGGATATGGGCTGATTTGCTGCGTGACGCTATCAACCGTTCGCAAATAGCTATCTGAGTTGCAGATCCACTCAAGAGCTGGAATCTGAATCGTCATAGTACGTCCAAGGTCGATTGGCGGCTTCATCGTAAATCGCACGCTTGGACACCTCACCTGCCGCTCTCGCTAATGGTTTTCACAAGCCTATTTATGAAAACACATGGGTATATATCATCCGCGCAGACATCTTGTATTGGATTGGCTCGTGCCGGTGACACACACATGGATTTACAGACACTCAAAGCGTTGTTTGCACACGCCGTAAGGACGAAAGATGACACATCTTCTTGTATCGGATGTATAAAGACTCGACAGGAGGGTCGATGGCACTAGTGCTCGAACCTGCTTGGCGTATATTCGCTAATGAGTTCAACAAGTCCACGCTTCAGCTGAAGGAAGAAGGTGGAAGCGGTCCTACTTATATCATATCCCCCACTGGTGCCAAGATCAACCGTTTGTTTGTTGTTGGCGTGCTCACCGAAGTGGAAAATGTTCGCGAGAATGAAGACCTTTGGCGAGCACGGGTCGCTGATCCGACGGGGAGCTTCACGGTATATGCAGGAAAATATCAGTCCGAAGGGGCCTCATTTCTTGTTAATGCCGACGTGCCTCAATTTGTGGCTATCCTTGGACGAGCACGCCTTTATACGCGCGCGGATTCCTCATACACATCTATTTGGTCAAATGACATTAACAATACGACGGAAACTGTCCGCAACAACTGGGTCATAACTACTGCTGAACGGACGCTTGACAGGTTGGAGGCGTTGAAAATTGCGCTGAGTGCAGGATTAGAGGGGGAAGCACTTCGAAGCTTTCTCCTTGCCAATAACGTGAATGAACTGCTCGCAGATGGGATTATTCGTGCATGGCCTTCGTATAAAGGATCCGACGTAATGGCCGAAATGCCCTCAATCATCGCATCAGCCATCGATACAGTTGATGAATCCCACGGGTTTAAGCCTGCAAGCGAGGCGAATCAGGTCGCGCGCAGCACCGTGACTGAGGGTTCGACGGTGCAAACGAACGAGAATGCAGACGGACAGACGGTTGAGTTGACGAACGAGCAAAAGGCCTCGGCTACAACGGATGTGCTTGCGAGGAATAAGGAAAGTATCCTCCTCACTATGAAGGAGCTTGACAGCGGCCCGGGCGTACCTTACGACCGCCTAATAGAGATCTTGGAAAGTAAAGGGCTGGAAGAAGACGACGTTGAAGACGCGGTGCAGGAACTGATGGATGAGGGGAAGTGCTACGAGCCTAAGCTTGGTATCCTTAAGTTGATTTAGCCATCAGCGCACCAACGTTCTCTACGCGAGCGTTTTGCCTGTCGCCATTTTAAACAATTTGAAATGCTAAATTGGCCTGTACCCTCGTTTAACTCAAGCCGCATATTGCGCTTTTTGCGACTTATGAGCTGATGTAATCGCTTATCAGGCGGTCGTTGTGGTGTGCTCAGTAGTGCTGCCACTTGTCAGTGGGGCGCCTTTCTGGAATATGCTCGGGGACTTTTTTTGTGCCTGTAGCGCACTCCTCGCTTACATACAATCCACAGTAACACGCACCAAATTCGGCAACATCTGGGTCGCAGTACACGCACGGGCAGATAATGTCCTTATCTAGTTCCTTGTCGTTTGCTGCCATACGACATGGACAGTTATGGTATCCATAGCGCTCTTTGTTCGTAAGTATCCCGTCAACCAAATCGTTTACGATTTCTTTGTCGGGGTTTAAGAAACGTCGCATGCGCGGCGCTGCCTTCGTTATCGCTGCGAGATATTGTTCGCGATCCATGCACGTCCTTATTGCATCACTCATTCTTTAAACTTGCTTAGGACGACCGCTTAAATCTCGCCGAACTAAACAAACTTCTTAAACATCATTGCTTGGAGCTGACCGACCCCAAGGTGCTTGGACAAAAGCGCCATGTCTTTTCGATCAACGGCGAACGCCTTGGCAGGCGGTAACGCCTTTGCGCCGCGTGCGTAGATCGTGCCCCCTCGCTTATTAGCCCCAAGGTAGCCTCGAGGCGTGCCGCCAACGACGAGAACGCCCGATTGCATGTCGATTCCAGCAAATGCCTCAGCATTTCCACGTATGATCACTGTGCCCCCTCTCAAAAGAGCACCTGAGTTCATGCCTGCATTGCCTGTTACGATGACTGTCCCTCGCTTCATGAGAATGCCGGTACTGAGGTCAACGTCTCCAGCAACGCAGATCTGCGCGTCACATGTACAACGTGCGCCAACGGTATCGCGCACAATCGCATCAGATAAATGGAGTTGTGTGTTTGAAAGAACGTTAGGGGGGGCAAGTGTGTCGTCCCCAAGCCCGTTACAAACCGCATCAGTGATCGATCGATATTTCTGATACCCAGTTCGATCAGACGTGACTTCAACGACGTTACCGATCGGTGGCTTTACGGCCCCGGCCACGTATACCGCTCCCGAGACCATACTTATTCCCATGCGGGTGTCAACGTCCCCATCAACAATGATGTTACCAACGGGGATTTTGCCTCCACTGCCTGAAAAAAAACGCAAATCAACGCCAAAACTAGAACAAAATCGATGGCCGACGTCTCCAAGAATAAATATGTCCTCTTTTCGTTTTAAAGCCTCAATGACGTCGCGATAAGTGTAATCACTCCCCTCTTGATGTGGAATTGGGTCGTCAGGTTTTAACTTAGCGCCCCGATGCTGCCAGTAAAAATTGTACGTAAAATCTGCAACACAATCAACAGGTTCGCTTAACTCGAGCTGCATCGTTAACACCAAGACGTTTTTACACCTATCGAAACGGCTTGCGTTCAATTATCAACGAATTGTCACCGCGAAGCACAACGGCCCCTTTTGCAGCAACAATTTCAAGCCCGTTCAGTCCTGCAGGACCGCAAAGGACATCCTGTTCGGGGTGTGTTCCTTTCTCGATGTCGCAGCGCACGACCGTGCGCTCTCCCACAGATGCTACTACTCGTAGGCGTGATGATGCAGGATGATCTTTTGGAAGCACAACAAGGGGTGAACCGGCGTCACGGATAAGAGAGAGCGTGCAGACAATTGCTTTGGTGGTGATGCTATCGTTGCTAAAACCAGATGCAACAAGAAGATCTTCGGCGCTTACCGCCATAACGATCTCATCTTCAAACGTCTCAATAAAGAGCTGCTGAACGCATCCTGACTTAACTACGCCGATCACGCCGTCAGTACTGCGTATAAACAAGATCTCGTCAGTTTCGAGCGGCACATGCTTTTCCATGCTACCCACTCTCGTTGATCCATTATCCTCGATAAGAAAAAGGGTTAACTTGGAATCAACACTTAAGAGTTAGTCTTCAAGCTCTGTTATGTCCTCCGATTGGCACGACGGACACATCGGATTTTTACCGATGCCCTTGAATTTCGAACCGCACTCGTTACAGGCGTAGTGCTGGGCTTCGAGTCTTTTTATGTCCTCATTTCCAAACGGACCACCGACGGTGCACATGATGGATTCTCCTTAATGATTTTATGATAGTGACTGTGTATAAGGGTTTGCTTAGCTGAGCAAGTAGTTTCATCACGTCTAAGATAAGGTTATATGCAGTTGACGGGAAAAAACATGGTACGGTTAGCGTGCGAAATAATCTTTCGCTTAATATTGCTTCTAAATAATAATAATTTAATTTATATTAAATTAAGTCTATAATCAATATGACAATGTCCCCATCTAAGTTCATCTTAAGTTCATCATTCAAGCCGACCGGAGATCAGCCGAAAGCAATTTCTGAGCTCGTTAAGGGCATTAACGGCGGGGCGAAGCACCAGACCCTCCTCGGAGTTACGGGCTCTGGAAAGACGTTCACCGTCGCGAACGTGATCGAACAGGTGGAGAGGCCCACACTTGTTATCGCGCACAACAAGACCTTGGCAGCTCAACTTTACAAGGAATTTCGCGAGTTCTTCCCGCAGAACGCAGTTGAGTACTTCGTTAGCTATTACGATTACTATCGGCCAGAGGCTTACATACCACACACGGACATTTATGTGGCAAAGGAATCGGAGATCAACGACGAAATAGACCGGCTGCGTCACTCAGCTACTAAATCGCTCCTCACACGGCGTGACACTATTGTCGTAGCCAGCGTTTCGTGTATATTTGGTATCGGTTCTCCTGAGGACTACCAAGAATCCGTACTCACCCTGCAAGTGAACGAAACTGTCAAACGGAGGGAGATCTTACGCAAGCTTACCGCTATGCAGTACGAGCGTAATGACGTCGACTTCTTCCGCGGAAAGTTTCGCGTGCGAGGTGATACCATTGAAGTGTTTCCAGCGTATGGAAATACCGCGTATCGCATCGCGCTCTGGGAAGATAAGGTGGAGGGACTGTACGAGTTTAATCCGATCAACGGAAGAAAGACGGAAGCGTTTGATTTTCTGCCGATCTACCCGGCGACGCACTTCATCACCAACCGCGCGAGACACGAAGAGGCGATACACTCGATCAAGCGAGAGCTCGCAGAACGTTTGGAGTACTTACGCGGACAGGACAAGTTGCTTGAGGCTCAGCGGTTAGAGCAGCGTACAAAATACGACCTAGAAATGTTGCGCGAGATCGGCTATTGCAGCGGCATAGAGAACTACAGCCGACATCTCAGCGGGCGCTCTGCAGGGGAGGCGCCCACGACCCTTATTGACTATTTCCCGGAAGATTACCTCCTTGTCATCGATGAGTCGCATGTAACCATCCCGCAGATTGTCGGTATGCACGGCGGAGACCGGTCTCGGAAAGATAACTTAGTAGAGCACGGGTTCAGGCTTCCATCAGCTTATGATAATCGTCCGCTTACCTTTGGCGAATTTGAAAAGCGGGTCAACCAGGTTATCTATGTGTCGGCCACCCCTGGACCTTACGAGCTCACCAAGTGTGAGCGTGTCGTCGAGCAGATCATTCGTCCCACGGGGCTGGTCGACCCAGCAGTAGAGGTTCGCCCTGCTGCGAACCAAGTCGACGATTTGATCGCAGAACTCCAAAAACGATCGACGGAGCGAGTGCTTGTGACGACGCTGACAAAAAGGATGGCCGAGGATCTTACAGAGCACCTTCAGGAGATTGGCATCAAGGTGCAGTACCTTCATTCTGATATTAGCACGCTCGATCGCGTCGACATTCTCTATGACTTACGACGCGGGGTCTTCGACGTCCTTGTAGGCATCAACCTTTTGAGGGAAGGTATAGACTTGCCCGAGGTCACTCTTGTGGCGATCCTCGATGCGGACAAAGAGGGCTTTCTGCGCTCCGAACGATCACTTATTCAGACGATCGGCCGGGTAGCACGAAACGTCAATGGCCGTGTAATCATGTACGCCGACGTCACGACCGATTCTATGAAGCGTGCCATAAGCGAGAACAACCGACGGCGCGCGTTGCAGCTCGTATACAACGAGCGACACGGAATTACTCCCCGGACCATCGTTAAACCGATCGAAGAACTCGTCGAGCGACGTCGGCCAGAGTTAGTGGCTGAAGAAGAACCGGCTCTGAACATAGCTCCAGATGAGATAGAGGAGACGATCGCAGGGCTCCAAGCAGAGATGCAGCGAGCAGCGCGCGGACTTGAATTCGAGCGGGCGGCACTGATTCGCGACATGATTCGCTCTCTTGAAGAAGGAGCATAGCGTGACTGAATCTATCCACATAAAGGGCGCAAAAGAACACAATCTCAAGAACGTTGACGTTGAGATCCCGCGCGACAAGTTTGTGGTCATAACGGGAATTAGCGGTTCAGGTAAGTCCTCGTTGGCCTTTGATACGATCTATGCTGAAGGACAGCGGAGGTACGTGGAATCGCTGTCTGCGTACGCCCGACAGTTCCTCGGTCAGATGAAGAAGCCAGAGGTAGAACATATTGACGGCCTTTCTCCGGCGATCTCGATCGACCAAAAAACGACGAGCAAGAATCCCCGTTCCACCGTAGGAACAGTGACAGAGATCTTTGATTATTTGCGGCTTATGTTCGCACGCGTGGGCACCCCCCACTGTCCACAATGTGGCAAGGAGATCGCCCAACAGACCGTGCAAGAAATCGTCGACCAGGTTGTGCGACTTCCGAAGGAGACGAGGATCACGATCCTCGCCCCCGTGGTCAAGGACAAAAAGGGGGAACACCGGAAGATCTTGGAGTTCCTGCTCAGTGACGGGTTCGCGCGCGCGCGCATCGACGGGGAGGTGCGCGCACTCGATGAGGCTATCGATCTTGACAAGAACAAGCGGCATTCGATTGACGTCGTGGTCGACCGTCTCACCATCGCCCAGGAAGAACAACAACGCCTCGCCGATTCGGTTGAGACCGCCCTCGTTCTCGGGGACGGGGTGGTTATCGTTGACGTTACTGGCGCGAAAGAGCTCCTTTTTAGCGAACACTTCGCATGTCTGGAGTGTGGTATCAACATGGGTGAGATCGAGCCGCGTATGTTCTCGTTTAATAGCCCGCATGGGGCGTGTCCGACCTGCCATGGCCTTGGTTTTGAAAAGACGCTCGATGAAGACCTGATCGTGCCCGACAAATCCCTACCCTTGAGAAGTGCTGTCGCGCCATGGGCTAAACCGACGAGCGAGTATTACCCTCAATATCTCTTAAGCGCGGCAAAACACTTTCAGTTCGACGCCGAAACGCCGTACGAAGAGCTTACAAGCGAACAGAAACACCTCATCATGTATGGTTCGGGGAGTCAAAAAATGCTTTTTGAGTACGCCGGACGACACGGCTACGTGCGTTTTATGAGGCCGTTTGAGGGTGTGTTACGGAACTTGTCGCGTCGTTATCGCGAAACAGATTCTGATTACGTTAGGGAAGAGATTGAAAAGTACATGCGGCTGCGTGCTTGTGATGCTTGCGACGGCAAACGGCTTCAGCCAAAAGCGCTCGCTGTTACGGTCGGTGATTGCTCGATAGCGGATGTCTCAGCCTTGTCTGTCGACGCAGCTTATACTTTCTTTGACACTTTGCGTCTTTCTAACGGGAAGATGACCATTGCCGCAGAGGTAATTAAAGAGGTTAAGAAACGCCTCAACTTTCTGCAAAACGTCGGTCTCAACTATCTCACGCTCGATCGAGCAAGCGAGACACTTTCGGGGGGTGAGGCTCAGCGTATACGGCTTGCGACGCAAATCGGTTCGGGCCTCGTCGGGGTCCTTTACATCCTTGATGAGCCCAGTATCGGCCTCCATCAACGTGACAATTTGAGGCTCATCGGGACGCTGAAGAGTCTAAGAGACCTAGGAAACACACTCATCGTGGTTGAGCACGACGAGGAGATGATACGCACGGCAGACTACGTCATCGACATGGGTCCCGGCGCAGGGGAGCACGGAGGTGCAATCGTGGCAACAGGAACCCCGAGCGACATTGTGAGCGATCCAGAGTCTATCACTGGACAGTACCTTAGCAGGGCAAAACGAATCGAGGTGCCACAAAGACGGCGCACCACGAACGGCAATGCCCTACGCATTGTTGGTGCGCGCCACAACAACCTTAAGAACATCGATGTGGAGATCCCCCTTGGGATCTTCACCTGTGTCACGGGGGTCTCTGGTTCGGGAAAAAGCACCCTAATCAACGATATTCTCCACCGCCGACTCGCTCAAAAGCTTCACCGGGCATACGGAAAGCCCGGTGACCACGACGATGTTTTAGGCATCCAGCACATCGACAAAGTGATCACTATTGATCAGTCACCCATCGGAAGGACACCGCGCTCAAATCCCGCCACGTATACAGGGGTCTTCGATTTTATTCGGGCCCTCTTCGCACAGCTTCCGGATGCTAAAGCCCGCGGCTATCGACAGGGCCGGTTCAGCTTTAACGTGAAAGGCGGACGCTGTGAGGCGTGTAGAGGTGACGGGATCATAAAGATCGAGATGCACTTCTTACCCGATGTCTATGTTCCGTGTGAGGTCTGCGAGGGTAAGCGCTACAACCGCGAAACGCTTGAAATTCGCTACAAGGGCAAAAATATCGCTGACGTACTCGATATGACCGTCGAAGAGGGCGTGCGCTTCTTTGAGAACATTCCGCGCATCAAGCAGAAACTCCAGACGCTCTTTGACGTGGGCTTGGGTTATGTCAAACTCGGACAGCCCGCGACGACGCTCTCAGGTGGGGAGGCGCAACGCGTCAAGCTGGCGACGGAGCTCAGTCGGCGGAGCACGGGTAAGACATTTTACGTCCTTGACGAACCGACGACAGGCCTGCACTTTGACGATATCAAGAAGCTGCTTGACGTTCTCGGAAGGCTTACAGACGCAGGCAATTCTGTGCTCGTTATAGAGCACAACCTTGACGTGATCAAAACGGCTGACTACGTTATCGATCTGGGTCCTGAGGGGGGCGATGAAGGCGGGTACGTCGTCGCGCAGGGAACGCCTGAGATGATCGCACGATCTGGCACGTACACTGGTGAGTTCCTCAAACGAGTCTTAAACGGATACTAAGGCGATGCCTCCACCTTCTGTAATCGAAAAACTGGACAACTTGCCGGGCAGTCCTGGGGTGTACCTGCTGAAGGATGCCGGTGGGAAGATCATCTACATTGGGAAAGCCATCTCTTTGAAGAACCGCGTCAGAACCTATTTTCATTCGACCCCCTCAGCGCCACGAACGATGGCACTCGTTGAGCGGGTTAACGACGTCGAGTGGATCGTCACCAACACTGAAAAAGAAGCGCTCATCCTTGAGTCAAACCTTGTCAAGCTTCACAAGCCGCGCTACAACGTTCGGCTCACCGACGATGGTGGCTTCCCGTACATCCGAATTACAAGCGATGTGTATCCGAGCATCAACGTTACGCGCGCCGTGCGAAAGGACGGATCGTCCTATTTTGGCCCGTACACTAGCGCGCAGGCCACTCGTCAAAGCGTGAAGGTACTGCGCAAGGCGTTCCCGTTGCGCAGCTGCACTAGAGACCTGCAGCGTGTTCTGAGGCCATGCCTTAACTATCAACTTAAGCTCTGTGCGGGTCCCTGTGCGGGCAAAACGGATCCTGATGCGTACTCCCAGCTGGTTACTGGAGTTCGGCGGTTTCTCGAAGGGCGCCAAGACGACCTTCTCAGTGAGCTGAAGCAGGAAATGCACGAAGCGGCGACTGATATGGATTTTGAGCGCGCGGCGACGCTACGCGATCGAATTGCAGCGCTAGAAAGCGTACGAGAACAGCAATACGTGGAGCCACGACGTGGTGACGAAGATGTCATCGCCATCGCCCGTCGAGGTCCACAAGCGTGTGCGCTCATACTTATGATCCGTGAAGGGAGAGTCACGGGGCAGCAATCATATATTCTACGTGGGACCGAAGGTGTTGAGGTGACTGAACTGATGACGGCGTTTATCAAGCAACATTACTTCCATCTCACCGGCTCTTATGTCCCGAAGGGCATTCTTCTCGAGCACCCAATAGAGGAAGCGGACGCCATTGAGAATCTCCTTACCGAGATCAGGGGAAGTCGCGTTCACGTGCGCGTTCCCCGCGCCGGACCGAAGACAAAGCTCGTCGCGCTTGCTCACAAGAACGCCGAATCGATGCTTAAAAAGCCAGCTGCTGCAGATGCATTGTACGTTCTTAAAGACGCCCTACGACTCCGTTCTTACCCGTATCGGATCGAGGCATTCGACGTGTCGAACCTTGCTGGTGCCGAAGCCATGGGATCGATGGCGGTATTTATTGACGGTGTACCGCAGTTTAACGAGTACCGCTATTATAAGATTAAGAGCGTCACGACGATCGACGATTACGCAATGCTCAAGGAGATTGTCGGCCGGCGATATCGAGAACGCAAAAGCTGCGCAGATCTCATCTTGGTTGATGGGGGAAAGGGGCAGGTGCGCGCTGTCAAGGACACCCTCACAATGCTCGGTTTAAGTATCCCTCTTGCTGGCTTGGCAAAGCGCGAAGAACTCCTTTATGTGCCCGGCCGGTCAGAGCCCGTGCCGGTGCCCCAGATCGCGCTCAATTTGCTAATGCGCATTCGTGACGAGGCGCATAGAGGAGCTATCCGCAAGCATCGAAACTTCCGCTCGCGGAAGCTCTTGGAAAGCACGCTCGATCAAATCCCGGGCGTCGGAAAAAGACGAAAAATTGAACTTCTTAAACGTTTTGGATCCGTGGCTGAGCTTAAAAAGGCGAGTATCAAAGAGATCGAATCAGTGCCTGCCGTTAATAAGACTACAGCTCGCAGCGTTTTCAATTTTTTTAACGAGCGACCTGCGACCGTTAAAGCGTCAGCCGCACATACATAACGAACGTGTCGCGAGGAGAACTTATAGAGGGTTGGCGTCGCAGCTTGATTGTTGATCCGTTGCCATCCCTCATGCAAACGGAGAACGCAGCGATCAACTATTTTACAAAGCGAGATCTTTTAGGCGACTCTGTGTCGTCTGTGAAGTCTCTTTGGGAATTGAACGAGGTAAAAAAGCTGCTTCGGAAACAAAAGGGCGATGGTTCTTGGAGGTACGGAGCGTTCGTAGCACGCGCTGGCGTTCGGGAGAAAATTACGACCAACTAGAGACGTACCGCGGCCTTGGTCAGCTGATCGAGAAATTTGGGATGACCAGCGACCTCTCAGCTGTGCGACGAGCAGGTGAGTACCTCTTTTTGTTCCAAACAGATGAGGGGGATTTTCGAGACATCTATGGCACCCAGTATTCTCCAAACTGCACTGCAGGGATCATGGAGCTTCTTATCAAACGGGCTATATCCACGATGCGCGGGTAGCAAGGGGATTTGAATGGCTAAGCGATATCCGTCAGCTGGCGGAGGCTGGGCGATCCCATTGAGCACTCTGGGCGAGAGATTAAACGCCCTCACATGAATAGTGCTGCGGTCCAGCCGAATCGGGCAAAGCCATTTTCCCACCTCATAACGGGCGTTGTCTTGCGCTTAGTGCGACGGACACTCTCGCAATTGAATCCTCTACGTCTGCGTTCGCCACAAATGCACGCCAACTCATTAAGCGTGTCAGCCAGTTCAAGCGATTTTGCTGACCGCGTCGCTAATGAACGGGTATCCGTCGAATGTTTGGCTAAAGGGGACGTTTACATCTGACCACAGAAGGTGCACGGTAGCGACCCCGTTGAGGTTCATCATCACACTTTTCGTGAAGATGGTTTGGAAAGCCGCGCTGATCACCGAGCTGAAGTATATAGTTGTCTGTATCGGGATCTCGACGCTTCCACGCGCTGGGACTTGGAATTCTCCAGCCGTGCCGTTGCCCAGCTTTTGGTTGTTCTCTGCTAGCAGAAGGTCGTAAGTGATAGATTTGACAGTAACTCCGGCGACGTTCGGGTTGTAAAGCTTGATTACGAATGTGAATGTGAAACCCGAGCGTGTCACATTATCGATGGAACTTACTTTTACACTTTCCACTAGCGGGGCTTGGAGCGTCAAAAAAAAGGCGGCTCCTGCAGCTGCAATGACGATAATAACGACTGCTATAATAGCGGCGATAGTTCTTGTCCGCATAGCTACGCAATAGCCTTTTGACTATTTATACGAATCGAAACGAAAACAAGCGAGGCGTACTGACAATTTATTCCCTATTATGCTCACTATGGTACTGGAATCACACAGCAAGGAAAACGTAATAGCGCTCTTACACGTTACAAAACGTACGCCTCTGCGTAGCTTTAGTCCAATCAGGTTGCCAGAGCACGTGTGTTACAACTACACGGAGCGAGCGAAATGCGGTATGAACTAGTCACGCGCCATGATTGGGAGCGAACCGCGCTCTACCTTGCCGGTGGAATGCTGCTGATTATGACCGCCGCTATTTTTCTTTTTGCCATAAACCGCGTAATTGGCGTCATCCTTTGGCTCGCCCTCATTGGAGTGGTGCTTGTGATATTGGTCAGTTGGCACACCAAAATGTACGCGTATAAGTGCAAACGATGTGGAGAGGAATTCGAGATATCGCCTTTAACAAATTTCGTTAGCCCCCAAGGCTTCGGCAAAAACGGCGCGTGGAAGTACCTAAAGTGCCCACGATGTGACCAACACGAGCACGCTGAGGTTTTCAAGAAAGTCAACAAATGATTTAGCGGCCCTGCTTGCTGTCGCGCTGTATCGCGCGCCCTTTTTATCTATTAACCGTCTTGATTGGTTAGTTAACACTAGGCATTACTTCTACTTCTAACCGGACCATCTTCATGTGGATGCCCCCATTTTCATCGGGTGGACATCGTTCCACATAAGCGTTGCCGACCTCTCCTACAAAATCCTCGCGTAAAGCTTCAGGAAGGCGTTCTGTGTAAGGAATGAATACACTGCGCACCCAGCCGTTAAGCGCATCTCTCCCGCCATGCACCATGTCCTTTGGGACCAACTGAATGCGCTTTGCAGAAAGGCCTGCCCGCTCAACGAAACCGCGGTATTCTTCGACGCTGTAGAAAAACCACGGGTAGGTGAATTTTTTGAAATAGCCTTTCCACCTGCTATGCGTGATGAGCTCATTTGCCACGTCGGAAATCATCGCAGCGTTACCCTTGCCGCCGAACTGAAGGACCGTCCGTCCGTCCGACTTGAGACTTCTCTTGATTCCTTTGAGCACAGCAATATGATCGCTTACCCAGTGCAAGGTTGCGAACGACACGACTAGGTCAAACTCGCAACGAAAAGCAAGGCGGGTAGCATTACCCCAGCGAAACTGCAGATTGGGATAGTGGACGGGTGGGAACCGCCGGTGGGCAAACGCAACCATGCTTTCAGACAAGTCGATCCCGAGCACACAGCCCTTCGGAACGAGCGCCGCAAGCTCAGCCGTCACCTTTCCATCGCCACAGCCGATATCCAGTATTCGCTCATCGCCTGCGAGTATCTGGCTTCGAATAACGTCTTGGGCCCATAGTTGCTGTTGAGATGAGTGTTTTTCGTATTCAGCTGCGTCCCAATTGTAAATCGAGTTCATTAAAATCCCTTACAATTCAGTTCAGTGTGCGGCTTCAGTGTCTCCTCGGGCCACAATTAATCAATCGATGTTTTAGGAGTTATGTTTCCAACACGACCCGATAGTGAGCCTCATTGTTGCGGACTCTCTGCACAGCACCGTTTATATCCGTTTGGAGGAACCCCTCGGATCGCGCTGTGATGTGATGACTCGCAGCGAATGCGTGCTTCTCTCGCATTACGTCTCTACCGCCTGTTAAGCTTCCGCTTATCGATTTCTGGCCGCCAACGAGAACAGGCGCTGAAACCGCAATGTTGCCCTCCTCGGCGCGTGAGTTCAGTCGATTAACGAACGTCAAGTTGCCGTTAGGCCGCAAGGCCTCCATATAGGATGACCACGGGAGGGGTGCAGAGGCTGTCAATAGTATGAAATCTATGGTTCGTTTAGTTCCTTGCATCTCATTCTCGTTACGGCTATTAACGAAGTGATCTGCGCCAAACGCAAATGAATCTTCTACCTTTTTAGGGTTAGTTGAAAACGCAGTTACCTCGCAGTCCATAGCGCGTGCGAATTGAAGGGCTATGTGTCCAAGGCCGCCGATACCAACTATGCCAACGTGATCGTGATGGCGGAGGCCAATGCGCTTCATTGGAGCGTAGACTGTCAAGCCTGCGCACAGAAGCGGCGATGCACTTGCTGAATCGAGTGAATCTGGAATCGCAAAAGCGAACCGACTGTCGGTGCGAACGAAATCGGCAAATCCGCCGTGCCTCTTAACACACGTTATTACTTTGTTTCGGCATAGGTTCTCATATCCGTTCAGACACCACTCGCAGCACAAGCAGCTTCCTGATTGCCATCCGACGCTGACTCGTTGACCTATGCTGAGTCCCTCAACATTAAAGCCTGTCGTTTTCACTGTGCCAACGATTTCATGTCCTAGGACAAGCGGGTAATGCGAAATGCTCCAGTCATTATCGATCAGATGTATATCGCTATGGCAGACCCCGCAATGGCTCACTTCGATGTCAATTTCATATGGGCTTGGCTCTCTCAGTTCGTAGTCAAACGGATGAAGGGCTGCTCCGGGCCCCCGCGCGGCAAATGCGTGAATGTGCATCGTTGAGGTGAACTATGTTGCATTTGTAGGATTTCATTGTTTGCCACGGTCAAAGCTGTTAACTGGGGTTTTTTGCGCCCCCCTAAACTCTTATATATCAAAAAGCATAGCTTCAGATATATTATTATAAGAGGCGAAATCCCAGTGTCAAGACGAATATGGAAAGAATGGGCGCAGGATCAGTTTCTAGGGATCGCGCAGTTCGGTCCTCTCAAAATGGAGCGCGGCAACATCAAGTTTTTTGTGCTTATGACACTCCAGAAACAACCGCTCCACGGATACGGCATTATCAGAGAAATTGAGGACTCATGTGGCAACGCCCCGAGCGCAGGCGTGATCTATCCGACGCTACAGATGCTTGAGGATCAGGGGTGCGTCACGATGCACGAGGAGGATCATAAGAAGATATACGCGATCACCGACGACGGGAGATTTTTCTTAGAGAATCATCGCGCTAAGGTTGAACAATTAAGCACGCGCGCAGCTCAGCCACGGTGGAGTTCACTACCGGGCGTCGGCAAGCGCATCGGAGAAATCGCGCGAACAGTCTTTTCCAACTACTCGTATCTCGACGACGAGAAGACTCGACAGATCGAGAATATCCTCGATGAGGCGAAGAGACAGATTGGCGAAGTGATTTTTTCGATTAAGCGTTAAGATGCGGCTGCGTAACATCTTGAAACAGAGGCTCGATCGCCGACCATTGAGAAGCTTGCCGTGTTAAGTTTTTTTTAAACAACAAGAGAGGTTGCATTTGTATTTGGTGGAACCCAGCTAGGAGTACACTGTTTAACAGAGACAGATGAAAAAAGAGTACTCGAAACTGAAGTTGTATCCGCTGCGACGAACACTCCACAGCGGAACCTTCGTCGACTAAGACTTTCAAAGCGCTATATTACCGCAACTTTGCGCTGCTTTGGGGCTGTATGCTCTTGTCGAACACCGGCACGTGGATGCAGATTATCGCACAGTGGCTCTCGTTTAGTTTGCTGCTTGTTGCTGGGGCTGCGCAAGCGGTAACGTCATCGGTGTCAATCACACTCATGCAGCTTAACACGCCTCGCGACATGATGGGCCTCTTGATGAGCATCAACACCTTCGTTATTATGGGAATTCGACACTGGGTGCATTCCCCATTGGTGCTTTGAGCGCAGTTATCGGTGTTTCTGCCGCAATAGCTTCTGGCGCAGTGATAGCGTTTGCGATAAGCGC
>DASVJT010000013.1:0-6015 GCA_036385775.1 archaeon | reverse complement strand
GAGACTCAGCGATTAGCAATCGCAGGCATGCTTGCAGCCGTCTCTTTTGCCGTTTTCCAAATCGATATCCCAATTGCAGGCGGCGTTCATATGAACCTCACCCCTCTAATTGGGATCTTGGCAGGGCCGGGTATAGGATCCCTAATTATCTTCATAGTTAACCTCTTAAGCGCGGCTGTGGGTCACGGGGGGTGGGGTCTTGTGGGCGCCAATACGCTCGTTAACATGAGTGAGATCACGGTAGCTTTTTATGTCTTTAGAATTACACGAAGTCGGTTTCAGATGTTCACGAGAGGTGCTATAGCTGCCATCTCAGGACTGGTCGTTGGTAACATTGTTCTGCTCGCTGTTTTAGTAATTTCGGGGATCCAAGGCAGCGAATTGCACGGCGTCGCATTGCTTATGTACTTGATTCAGATTCCCATAATTAACCTGATTGTAGCAGTCCCCGAGGCTATCATTACCGGCTTTATCGTTGATTATATGGGGAGGGTTCGACCCGATCTTCTTGGTGAATAACCTATAGGTCCTACATTATCGTGTGACCTTTTTTTCTCAGCAGCAGGTCTGCAGGGCAAACGTCTTGCTTGTGCTGTTTAATATAAGCCCGATTCGTTACAAGCTCGCGAAAGTAGTTGCGTTCGAAACAACTGAAGTCGCACAGCGCAATACTCCGTGCTCCACCTCGCGAAACACCATTGAGAAAATGCACGCCTTCACTTCTTGTCTACGACCACGGCCGTTCCGTATGCTAAGATCTCCTGCATGTAGTTAGAGATCTCTGACGAGTCAAAATAAGCGCTTATTATGCCGTTTGCTCCGACTGACTTGGCGTGCCCAACCAGCCGATATAGCGCCTCGTCTCTCGCATGTTGCATCATCTCGACGTATTCGTGGATCTCCCCTCCAGCGATAGAACGGAGCCCAGCTGTAATGTTCTTTCCAAGCCCTCTGCTCCTAACTGTAAGGCCGTAGATGAATCCTCGTGTTTCTAATATGGTGTATCCCGGGATCCAGTTAGAACTGACTACAATTACCCCGTCTATAGTGATTGGGGCCGTTGTTGTTGTCCCCTTTCTTAGACTATCTCCCGCCTCAGTCTCAGTTACCACAGTGCCACCTTGAATGCAGAACTGTGCGTTTAGGGGTAGCTGAGCACCACACGCCTTGCATGTATCTTTTACGTTCATTTTATAGCCTCCATTCTGTGTCTAAGCAGAACCGTGGACTCTTTACACAGTGATCAGCGACCGCTAGAGCTTAAACCTTCTCAAGCTGGTTAGCCTCAGATATGGCTGAAGTCAGTCGTACGAGTCTTTCCAAATGCTACTTGCGTGGCGCAGCGAAATAGCTCTTATGTGATATCGCAACGATGAAACAAACGCGTCGATCTCGAAGAGTTAAAATAGGGGGCCACTATCACAATGACTAGTAACTAGCCCTTGCGGACCGACTGCAGCGCCCGCACAAAGGACTGCAATATAAATCTGGACGTCGTACTCGGTTTGGAAGAGCTTACGTCAATCATCGACTGGTGTGATTGCCGCAGTTGTCAACCACATAAATAAATATTACGGCGCAAGGACTCCAAAATGACGTCAGTAACGAATAAGCCACTTCTTATCACATGCGGATTGCCTTACGCGAATGGCCCTTGTCACATCGGTCACCTGAGGACGTATGTCCCAGCAGACATCTACGTTCGCTGTCTTAAAAAGCTTGGACAAAACCCGCTTTTCGTATGCGGTTCTGACACTCACGGAACTCCGATCGTTATTAACGCTGAGCAGCAGGGGACCACACCTGAGAAGCTTTCCACTTATTACCACCGTTACTGGGGGGACCTCTTCAAGGCATTGGCAGTTGATTTTAGTCATTATGGAAATACCGATGCGCCTACAAATCACTTCAGAACGCAGGAAATCCTAAAAGCGCTGCAAGAAAACGGCTACATATATCCGCTGGTCATTAGACTGGCTTATTGTCCCGAATGCGATCGCTTCCTACCAGATCGATATGTAGAAGGAGTGTGCTTTTTTTGCGGGATGCCGGCCCGTGGAGACGAGTGCGATCAAGGGTGTGGGCGCCATCTCGAATCGGGAGAAATCGTCGATCCTAAGTGCAAAACGTGCGGAGCAAGCGCTGAATACAGAGAAGAGGAACATTTCTTCTTTAAACTTTCGGCGTTTAAGGACTTCTTGTCAACGTATCTTGAGACGCTCGGAGGAACCGCCAACGCCCGCAACTATGCGCAACAATGGGTGACAAATGAGCTCAAGGACTGGAACATTTCACGGAACCTTTCATGGGGGGTTCCATTTCCGGGAACCGATCTCGTCGTCTACGTGTGGGTTGACGCCCCTATTGGGTACATTTCGTTTACCGAAGAGGCAACGAGCACGTGGGAAGACTACTGGAAGAATGAGTCGACTATCATTCACTTCATCGGTGGAGATATAATCTACCATCACGCCGTTTTTTGGCCAGCGCTGCTAAAAGGAGCAAACTATACAAGGCCTGCGGCCATCGTTGCCTCGGGAATGGTTAAAGTCGACAACGAGACTTTTTCTAAAAGCCGAGGCAACGTCGTTTGGGTTGATGACGATTACCTCGACCACGGATTCCATCCTGACCTGCTGCGGTATTATCTCGCATGTTACACCTCACATACAAAGGAACTGAATTTTTCGTGGAAGGTATTTGGGGAAAAAGTGAACCATGAGCTCGTCGGGTCCCTCGGCAACTTCATTTATCGGACACTCCTTTTTGCGTACAAGAACTTTGGGTACATCCCAGACACGCCGGTCGACGCGGCGATAACCCAAGAGATAGCTGCCACACGCGAGAAGATGGTGAATGCGTTGGAAGAATACGAGTTCAAGAAGTTCGTCGATGCGGCGATGTCGTTGTCAGACTTCGGCAATGTATATTTCCAGTCAAAAGCACTTTGGAAACTCGTAAAATCTGACAAAGAAGCGTGTGCGCGAGAGGTCAAGAACTGCATTCAGCTTGTGAAGGCCTTGGCTGTGCTTTTGGAACCAGTAATGCCGGCGACAATGAAGGGGGTGCAGGCACAGCTCGGTGCGACTTCGACCCAATTCTCGGATGCCACAATAGAGGTTGAACCGTTGCGGTTGAACCAGCCAGACCTGCCCTTTGCCAAGATCGATGAGAAAAAGATCGTGGAACTTGAGGCCACACTCAGTAAGAGAATGACTGGGTTGGTTCAGCAGGCCCCCGCGAACGAAGTTCGGACAAAAACTTCGACAATCGAGCTAGAAGATTTTAAGAAAATGGATCTGCGGACTGCTCGCATTTTAGACGCGGAATCGGTCAAGAAATCGGACAAGCTCTTACGAATTACGCTACAATTGGGCGATGAAACGCGGCAAGTTGTTGCAGGAATTGCCAAAGACTATCGGGCCGAGGCACTTATTGGCACTGACGTTATCGTTCTCGCGAATGTCACACCTGTGAAGTTGATGGGTGTGGAATCTCACGGCATGCTTCTCGCTGCTGAACACGAGGGTAGGGCGGTACTGATTCGACCATCGCAAAAGGTTCCTTCAGGTACTAAAATCAAATAAGCAAGTTGATTGAACGTGGCAAGCTCACAGCATAACGATCGGATCATCATAACGGTTACCGGCTCTGACCATCCCGGAATTGTCGCAGCTTTGGCAAACTTATTAGCGACTGCCAATGCCAACATAGAAGACATCAGCCAGACTGTTGTATCCGGAGTGTTCACGATGATCATGATCGTTAACATTGGCTCTGCAAACTTTGAGGAGTTAAAAAAAGGTTTGGAATCAATCGGAGCAGCTCAAGGGGTGCTAGTCACTGCCCAGCACGAAAACATCTTCCGTTATATGCATCGCATATAGGATTTGGAAAGGTCCACTGATTTGATTGACGCAGCGACGTTTAGCAAGCTTTTCCGAAACATCCGGTGAAAATTTCAGCAAGTATGAGGGGGAGGATTAAGAGGAATCCTCTTCAATCTATAGTCACTCGTATCTCATTTGCGCACCACGATGATCTCTCTTGTTAAACTCTTGTGAACGTATTGAGTGTGACGCCCCTCAATTGTGAAACCCACATCTAAGACTTCACGCTCAATTGGGTTGTGTGATATCAAAACGGCACGCGCGTCAGACTTAAGAACGCGAAGGATTTCGTCCAGAGCCATTTCGGTCAGCTGCCCAATCGATTGGGCGTGTATGCTGACAGAACGTCCATATGGTAGGTCAGTTGTGACGGCGTCTACGCACTCATCTTGTAGCGCTAACTGCATAGCGTCTTGAACCAGCAAGGTATTCCCTACATCAAAGTAGTCGAGGTTCATCTTAGTTCCAAAGACCATCCTGCTGTCAACATCTGACCCTAAAACAGTTGCTCCAATGAGTCCTGCTTCAAGAAGTAGACCCCCAGTGCCACAAAAGGGGTCGAATATGAGCTCATGAGCTTTTATCCCAGAGAGGTTAACAGAGGCTCGTGCGATTCGAGGTAATAGTACGCCAGGATAAAAATATGGCCGAAAACGAGGTCGCCGTGATTCAAATTGAGACCGATTTATCTGTGTTAACGTCTTTCCGATTACGCAGACATCTTCGCTAAGTAATGCCCTGACGAGGAGCTGCGGGTGAACAAGGTCTATTTCAAATCCGCGCTCAGCAAGGGCCTTTCCGATCGTAGCCTCTACGTCAACGCTTCTTAGGCCGGGCCCAATTCGTTTAGCTCGTACAGCGACGCTGACACGAGGTAATTCAATGTTCTGAGCCGCTTGGTAAATTGACGTGAGCTTCTGCGCGCAAGTATCCTTGACTTCGATTACTGCGTGCGTCATTGCAAGTCTATTGGCTAGCCGCTGGTCGTAGATGTCGACGTCCATCACCATAACGCGCTCTATCTCTTGAACTACAAGACCGCTGAAGATGGCGAGAACCTCAGCTCGCGGAATGCTTTCACTCTCTCCAGATAGCTCGAATGCTAGTCTCATGTTGTTCAGGCGATGTTTATCGAGAACGCGCTAGACACTGCTGCGTTTATTTACGCAAATGCTGTTCGTTTAAACTTAAGCCTAGGTCGGCCTTACGACCCTTCCTATGACCTAAGCCGGAGTCGCAGCGCGATATACGTATTCACTTACGTCCGAGGTAGATAAAAATGCTGTGCACGCGTATTTGCCATACAAGCGTGATTTTGGGCTGAATCTCTTTCAGAACCCCCACTAGCGCACCTTAACATTATATATAAAAAGCCTTTATACAGCAACAAAGAAGGGAGACGCGATGGTTGGAAGGAAGGGAGACGCAACGGTTGGAGACACAACGATTGAGTCGCGGGACACGATTAAAATTGAAAATGTGGTTGCCTCCACCGGCATTGGGGTAGAAATAAATCTGAAGCAAGCAACGCTTGCTTTAGAGGGCGCAGATTACGATCCTGAACGGTTTCCGGGCCTTGTCTACCGCACCAAGAACCCGAAGACCGCTGCATTACTCTTTCGATCGGGAAAGATCGTCTGCACGGGTGCAAAGAGCATCGATGACGTGTACAAGGGCTTGGAAAACGTATTCCAAAGCCTCAGGAATATCGGCATCGACGTCAAGGGAACGCCGGAGATTAAGGTGCAAAACATCGTTGCGTCCGCGGATCTTCACTCAGTTTTGAATCTAAATGCCATTGCCATCGGTCTCGGGCTTGAGAACATTGAGTACGAGCCTGAGCAGTTTCCCGGTCTGGTCTACCGGTTATCAGAACCTAAAGTGGTCGTTCTTTTATTCGGTTCAGGCAAACTGGTTGTCACGGGCGGTCGAGTGCCCGAAGACGCGGCAAATGCGGTCGATCGTATCGTGAAGGAGCTTAAAAGTCTGAGCCTAATGTGATATGACCAGGTTAACTGCTCAATGATCATACCCGAATCAGAACGTTCAACCGCGCCGTTAGTTGGAGAGAACGTGTTCTCTCACCCCGACATGGTGAGGGCAAATGAATACGTGCTGCATGAGT
>DASVJT010000012.1:0-4946 GCA_036385775.1 archaeon | reverse complement strand
TAACCGTCTCTGCTCCGGCCTCTCGCGCCCCGCGCTCTATTGCATACGCCATAGTCCGCGTATTGCCGTGATAACTTTCGTAGCCTATAACGATGTTCATAGTTTCACTCTCACGTCTGACCATAAAGCTTTAAGCTGCACGTCCACAGATCTGCATCTTCCGAATTGTCGTCTGCCTACAGCGTTAAGCTAACGCAGAAAAATAATATAAGTTTAGGACTAACGCCTCAAAGAGGACAACAAATGGCAGAAAAAATAATTGAAAAGGCCCCGGAGTTTGGGACACGAATCGGCGAGGCATTGGTTGGCGAAATGCCGGAACTCGCGCACATTGATATTGCGGTTGGTCAAAAAGGAGGAGCATTTGAGACAGCATTCCTAACGGCGCTCGCAACGCCGCGAATGGGACATACCGCTCTACTTGCGATAATGGCGCCAAACTACGCTGTTAAGCCTGCGACGCTCATGGTAAACAAGGTGACTATAAAGGGTGAAGCGCAAGCAGAACTCATGTTCGGGCCCGTCCAAGCAGCGATAGCTAAAGCAGTTCTCGATAGTGTCCAGGAACGAGTTATTCCAGCCGCCGCTGAGAACGAGCTACTCATCATCGCGTCAGTCTACATTAACGGAAATGCTGCAGACAAGAATAAGCTATTTGAGTTTAACTATGAAGCGACGAAGCTTGCAATTAGCAACGCTATGAGGCAATCGCCAACTGTTAATGAGTTATTATCGAATAAGGATAACATTGTGCATCCTTTGATGTAGCAAAGATCAGTAATTCGGGTAAAGGGAGATCCCTTCTTCTTGAATTAGCTCCCAATAAGCGGGTTCTACCTCTCCTTCCCATTTTAACACGACGTGCATTTCACGGTGAGGCTTGAGGGCGTTTACTATCCGATAGACGTCGGAATAGAGTTGTGGATGGTTGAAATCACTCGAAAAAAGTAACATTATATCAATGTCGTACTCTTCTGGAAAAATTCCTTTTGCTATTGAACCGTAGAGAATGATCGACTTTAGATTCGGTGGCGCCCACTCTTGGATAACTCTAAGGAAACCCTCTATTAGGTCTCGATCAGGTGCTGATAAAGCTAAATTGTCGAATTCTCGTTCGCGCATCTAAAATCCTCAGAATTTATTTTATCGTGTTTCTACCTTTAAATCGGACTAGTGGCGCTTTTCTTGTTTTTCCCGTCTTTCTAAAGCCATATCCTTAAGCAAAAAAGCGTCGTAGTTTTTTGTGTCGATGGTAAGAGTCTGGTCAAAACATTCTATAGCGGAGTCTAATTCTCCGAGGCCAAGATAAAAACAACCGAGGTTGTTCCACGCCATCGTGTAGCAAGAGTCGATCTCTATAGCGTTCTTTAGGTCCTGGATCCCTTCGTTATCAAGTCCGAGCTTGAATTCAGATAATGCCCGGGCGTTTAGCGCCTCTTTGTTGGTGGGATCAAGTTCTATGATCTGGTCCAGAAGATTTTTAGCTCCGCTGAAATCGCTTTTGCTGTTCAACGCTATGGCTTTGTTGAGCTTGACATGCAACGCATTAGGGCTGACTTGTAGGGCATAGTCGTAACACTCAATTGCTTTTTCGAATTTGTTGAGCGCAAAAAGTGCCAGCCCTTTATTGTGAAGCGCTCTGAAATTGTCTGGTACAAGCTCGAGAGCTGCATCGTAATGACGGATTGCTTCACTGAATTTCCCTCGTTTAAACTTATCGTCTGCTAGGTCGATAATGTCCGTGACATCGCTCTGTTGGAGTATTTCTTTCTTTTTAGCGCGATTTTTCAACATCGGATATCACATCGTGGCGTACCGTCTGGACGTTCATAGTCTCGAGCAGTAGGCTTAGGCGCTATATTGAGAATGGCGTATCCGCACACTATAAATAATACGCGATGCTCTAAAATATGTGTTTGCACGCTGTCGTTTGTCAAACGCGCACAATTCCGAGAGAATATATCTTCCTTTAAATAGAGGCGTCGTGCGACCGAGGTGAGATACTTACGAATTTAGGCTGGTTCAAAGATAAGCACGCAGAAAGGGCTTTGATGCTTTTTGTCGTATTTGTCGTCGCGCTTTATCTGCGAATTACTCTGCCATATGCCAACTCCATACAAGCCGGCAGCATTGTCATTTCGGACTTTGATCCTTACTATCACCTTCGGATAGTTGAATACACAATTCAGCATTTCCCAAACGTGCTTGCCTTCGATCCGTACGTGGACTTCCCTAACGGCTTTTGGATTGGCTGGCCGCCACTCTATGATTTTTTAGCTTCAGCTTACGCGATGGTGGCAATGGCGCTCTTTCATGTTGACTTTCAGGTAGGCGTGGCAACGTTTCCTGCAGTCTTGGGCGCTCTGGCAATTTTACCCGTGTATTACATAACGAAGCTCATCTTCGACTGGAAAGCGGGCATTGTTGCAGCAGCACTCCTGACCGTTATCCCTGCAAATCTCTTGCGGTCCCTGGTGGGCAATCTCAACCATCACGTGGCTGCCGAGGTCCTTTTTCCAGCTTTATTGCTGTTATTTTTTATGCTAGCGCTCAGGGGCAAGCTGACGTTTCAAAAGGTTAGGGGTCTGTCCTTTACACGTGAAGACAAAAAAACCATGCTATGGGCAGGGTTGGCGGGCGTTTTTGTGACCGCGCTTCTATTGACGTGGTTGGGCGGCTTCTTATTTCTAGGAATAATAGGGGCTTTTGCCATCGTCCAGTTCAGCATTTATCACTTAAAGCAGGAACGATCCGACAATCTTACCATTGTCTCGATGATAATGCTCATCGTTTCACTGGTTACGCTCCTTCCGGTGAGTCTTTCGAGCCACTTCGGGACGACTATCGATACTTTGCACCTGTCTCTTTTTCAGCCGCTGATGTTGGCTTTTTTACTTGTCATTTTCGGCTTGTTTGGATTCCTTGCCTATTACCTTAGAAATAGGGGACGCGCGCTTTATCCCTTGACCCTCTGCGGACTACTAATTGTTGGATTCTTAGGTTTCTATCTCTTGCGGCCTGACCTCGCTACAACCGTTTTCACCGGGTACGGTTTTTTTACGCAAAGCGGTGTTTTGCAGACCATAGCGGAAGCGCAGCCATTGTTGTGGGATTCAAGCGGTTTCCAGCTTAACACTGTTGCGAGCTATTTCCAATTTCTTCTATTTGTTGCCTTCATCGGTTTGGCAGTGCTCGGATATCGTGTATATAAAAAGCAGGACGAACCTGCTTTATTGCTGCTTGTTTGGAGCGTTTTTGCTATTGCAATAACTGTCGTGCAGACACGTTTTACGTTTCTCTTGTCTGCAAATGTCGCGATCCTTTCTGGTTTCATTATCGTGTGGATTATTGACACACTGGTAAACAAAGCGTATAGCGAGTTATTCAACGTTCATGATGTCGGTGCACTCAGACACCTCTTCGGGCGTGAAATAAAATACACGCAGCTAATCGGTGTTTTTCTTGTTGTGTTAGTCTTACTTTTGCCAAGCATTAATGTGACAACGGCTTACGCAAAAAACACACAAGAGATTTCAGCTGACTGGGCTGAATCGTTGCAGTGGATGAAAGAGAACACGACGCAAACTTCGAATTTTAATGTGAGCTCTGGCCAAATACCTGAATATGGAGTACTTAGTTGGTGGGATTACGGTAACTGGATAATTTGGTTTGGTCACAGGCCCGCTGTTGCGAACAACTTCCAAACCGGCGTAAGCGATGCGGCGCAGTTCTTCACGAGCCAGAATGAATCCGATACTCTCGGTATCGTTCAGAATCGGAATGTAAAATATATTATAACAGACTATGAAATCGCAGACTATAGCGGCAAGTTTCAGGCTATCGCGTTACTCTCGGGGAAAGGAGTTGATCCATTTGTAACAACACAAGCATACTATACGGAGAGTGGAACAGTGGGGCATCAGCTTGTCCCAACAAACGCTTACTATAACTCAACGGTCGTTCGGTTGCAATATTACGATGGTAATGGCTATAGTCACTATCGCTTGGTTCACGAATCCCCATCATCCATCGGCACGCTCGGTGGGACGGAAATAAAGTATGTGAAGACCTTTGAGTACGTCAACGGAACAAGAATAACGGTTACTGGTAACGGAAATGCGACGCTAACACTGCCGGTTACAACGAACCAAAATAGGACCTTTAACTATACACAGAGCGCTTTCATAAACGGTACTCACACGTTTATCGTGCCTTACTCGACCAATTGGACGTCCTTCGGTATGAAAACAGGCAACGCTTACAACGTGACCGTCGGAAATTCGACGAAATCGATTACCGTTAGCGAAAGTGACGTCATTAGTGGAAAAGAGTTGAGCCTGAGTTTCTGAAACAAGCTCTATTGCCCTATCAGGTCCGTCGGGATTGCTCGCCGCGCGGTCAGCTCTTTCAAACAACTGCGATTTTTGAGAAAATTATCGCTCCTATTCAACGTATCTGATAGCCTCTGCTGGTGAAATTTTTGAGGCGTTCCTAACTGGAATTATCGTACATATTATAGCAGCTAAATAAACGGCCGCAAAAACTAGGGCAAGTTGAGCTATCGGTATAGTAAATGGCGCTTTCACGGATTGATTCAAGCTGAGATAGATAGCGCCAGAGATTGCGAGCCCTGCTGACAGCCCGACAAGCACGGCTAGGGTGATTGCTACGATCACTTCGAGTATGAGCGTCTCTTCCACGCGTCTTCGGGTAAAACCAATGGCCCGCATTATACCGATTTCTTGGCGCCGTTCAATTGCTGACCGAGATGTGATTACTCCGACCGACGCCATTCCGATGATTAGTCCGAGGCCGAGACCGGCCGCTGTGAGCTGAAACAGAAACTGGGTCTGTCTCATCGTCTGCAGAAGCTCATCACGTATCAGAAATGCGTTAACGCCCGCTATTTTGTAGCCCTTTTTGAGGTCATAGCTCAGGTCAATAGG
>DASVJT010000011.1:0-7834 GCA_036385775.1 archaeon | reverse complement strand
ATTCCCGGCTCCGGACCTCCTGCTTCAACGCAGTAGATGCCGCTTGGGGTCTTGAAGACGATGTCGTCAAGCGAAATAGCGTGCGCATCCTGCCCGTGTCTGAGCTTATCTCTGTAGATTTCTAAGACCGCGGGGATGAGGTGGCCCCCCGCCAGAATCCGTGTGGAGTCCCGCTTGGGATCGCACCCGACTTGCATGACCTTAACACCTTGCTCGTTGAGGGCTGCTGATATATTCGAAGCTATTGTGCTCTTCCCGATTCCTCCCTTGCCATAGATTGCGATTTGTTTCATGTGATCCCCTTTACCACCGTGCCGCGTACCGTCGTTCCTTTGAACGCCATCTGTCGCTCCACTCGTTCTGGATGCACTCGAGCAGATTTAGAATACCGCGATAGCCGAAGGGAACTATCTCGCCCCGTTCGACCTTCACGACGAGTTGCTGTAAGGTTCCATGAAAAACGATGTCTTGACTCTCGTTGTTAAACATGTAGCTCAAAGTATTCTCGCGATGACGATTAGATCTTAATGATGCTTTGGGAGATGAGTACTAGAACCACGCTGAGCGCAGCGAAGCTTACGATCGTTGCATAATCCCTCTTTTGTATCGCATAGTCGTGCATAAGTTTCACATCTCCATTGAAGCCGCGGGAGACCATTGCTTTGTGCACCCGTTCACTAGTATCCAGCGATTTTACGAGCATATAGCCAATACGGCCCGCCACCCATTTTTGTTCATCCCGCAAGGGCAACGTCGTTACTGTCCTGCTCTTTTTGGCCGTAAAAAAATCCCGGATGGCATCCAAGAGAAGGAAGATGTATCTATAGCACATGTCGAGCGTCAGGACGTAAACCTTCGGAATGTGAAGTGAGCGCAAAGACTTGAAGAGTACGAAGCGCTTAGTTGTGAGGACCAGCAGCACCGTGAGTGAAACACACGTTGCGACTCGCAACATAAAAGTAGTGGCACTTATCGTTCCCTGTTTAGTGATGTAGATTGTGCTTGGCAGAAGGATCGGCCCAACGTACGTGCTATTGCCGAGCGTTGCGATTGTAACTAGATTATCGCCGGGCATAAAGACGTTGAATATTATTGGGAGCACAATAATACCAGCAAAAATAGGAACGAAGACCCACACGCGTTTAATAAAAAATAACAAGTCTATCCTGCTTGCAACTGCAAGCGCCAACGTTAACAAATAAACGACTAATAGCACCTCAATATCTCGAGTCATGCTAACAGCGACGATTAAAATAAGCAAAGAGACCAACTTCACTCTGGGATCGATGCTTTGTAGGAAACCGTTTCGTTTTGTATAGCCCTCTGAGATCAGACTCTCCTGGAAAAAATTGAGGATGCCAGAAATTGTCTTTTCCACAAAACTCTTTTTCTTCTCTATGCTTACGGTGCCACAGTCACACGGCCCGACCTCTTTCATCCACTCTGGTATCATAAGGGTTGTTGATCACCGGAGCTAGGTGAGATTGTGTTAAGCTTCACGTATTTGACGCCTTTAAGCGCCATTATCGTCTCGGTGAGCTCCTTAATGCGCTTGCCTTCGCCTTGTAAAATAACAGTCTCTAAACAGTCACCATGATCTAAGTGGATGTGGACGGACGATATGATCAAATCCGAGTGTTCGTGCTGTATCCTTGCTAAGTCCTCACTTAGCCCTCGCTGATGATGCTCATAAACAAGCGAGATGACGCCTAAGCGTTTTCCATCGACCTGGTTCATCCACTCATAATGAACAATAGTGTTCCTTATGGCGTCCCGCATTCCCTCAGAGCGTGAAGAGTACCCCCTCTTTAGTGTAATCTTATCAAACTGACTTAAAAGACCTTCAGGGAGAGATATACACGTGCGCACTAGTCCTTGTTCCATACACTCACCGCGAACTCGTAATACTTCTGCGATGAGTAGTAATACCCAAGTCGTGAAAAGTGTTTCTATCGAAATGCTTGGGGGGACCTGAGATTACGTTTTTTGGGTTTACGTTTCAAAAAAAGTTGTCGCGATGCATATAGCGGGCCTTACTAAGCATCGAAACCTGATGCCCTATTCACTCGGGGGCGGTCGTCTCACTGGGAGGCGGTCGTCGTAGGATAAAAAATGCGATTGCGAGTCCAACCACTGCGAAGACTACTAGTATGGCGAGAGCTTCGAAACCCGGGAAATTCGGGACTTGTATCCCACTGATGCTTTGATTATCAGAAACCGTTGTTGAATTTTTGCTCTGTGGAGATGGGGTTGGAGTGACCGCACTGGCAGGAATAATCGTCCCGTAGGTTGTCACTGACTGTATGAGGGGGAACTTGTCGCCATAAGCAGATGGCGTACTGCCAATTCCTGTGCCGTTTGCATCGGTTCCTGTATAGTCTGAGTAATAGTTGCTCATATAACTCGTTCGCTCAACGCCATTGAACGTATATACGAGTTTTTCTGGTGAATCTAAAATAGCAGCCGACACGCCTACTATGGCGCTTGGCTGACTTATGAAGTTATTAAGATAGATCTGGTTACCTGTTGCACTGACGATCAGAATTCCGGAAGGCGGGAAGCCTTCTGCCACTTGTTGGGATGTCTGGCCGTTCCTGGCAAACGTGTTGAAGGTTAGCGTGTTGTTGTTGGATCCCGGGCCGAGACGAACGCCAATATTGACGTTGTCGCTCAAGGTGTTGTTAGAGATGATGTTTTGAGTTGAGGTGTATATGGAGATTCCGAAAACGTGATTCGCACTCAGATTATTCCGCGTGATTGTATTCAAATCCCCGTGGTTCAAGAATATGCCGTCCCCGAGAGCCGTACTACCCCCCCTTTCGCCAGTTGCAACATTAGAGGAGATGGTATTGCGTGAAGCGTAGTCGCCATACACTCCGTAGCCATTGTTAGCAAGATTGTTATTACTGATCTCATTTTCCGTACTGTATGAGAGGTACACCCCCCGCACGTTATCCTGTGCGACGACGTTAGTGACTGCACACTTCGACGTGTTTTGAAGCATAACGCCTGACTCCCCTCCTGTAATCGTCAAGCCGTCAATACGCACGCCGGGGCTCGTCACCTTGAAAACATCTTTGCTCGCATCGGCGGCCCGCACGGTGGGTCTCGCACTTACAGCTGTGATAGTCAGCGGTTTGTCTACGACTACATTCTCAGTGTACGTGCCGGGAGCCACACTTACAGTATCGCTCGATTTCGCCGCATTTACTGCTTGTTGGATGGTTGTGTACTGCCCACCTGCACCCACTGTTAGCTCTGCTGCGCTCGCCGGAACCACAAAAGTGGCCAACAAAATAAGAGCTACAACAGCTAACAACAAGGATTTAGAGATTAATTTTGAGCTCTGCATGGTTAGACCGAAGAGGCCAGCAATAAGACGGGACGAGTGATGTTATAACGCAATCTTGGATATATATCTGACGTAACACCCGTTAGAAGATGGCAAGGTTCGTACGGCTCGCAAGGGATTTTCACCGATTCAGATGAATGCGGCTAGCTAACCCACGATGCGCACAATTATTCCTTTCGGACAATAGCCAGGTATATGACGAATAGAGATGATTGTCTTTACGGTGATATCCTGCTCCCCCCAATTACGCTGAGGCATATCAAGACACTTACCGATTGCACCGGCATTTTGCAACACGCTAAGTATGCAATTCCAAACAGATTTGAAGGTTATTGCACAGACGACAATGTTCGTGCGCTGCTGGTGACCGCAAAACACTACAACGTGTTCGGAGATGATTCGATTTTTGACTTGTTAAGGACTTACATGGCCTTCACATTTCATGCTCAAAAAGAAGACGGTTTGGTGCACAATTTCGTGAGTTACCAACGTGACTTTCTCGATTCAGAGGGCTCCGATGATATGTTGGGAAGGACACTCTGGGCTTGTGGGTATGTTTGCAGCAGCACAAGGCTTCCTAAGGGTGTCCGTGAAGTCGCCCGAATCATATTTGAACGGGCAGCGAAGCACGCGACTGGCGACTTTTCTCTGCGAGGGATTGCTTATTCGGTTTTAGGGTTGTACCATTTAGAGGCCGCGGTTCCTGAAACACGAGAGAAGATCAGAGTGCTTTCAGCTAAAATGCTGCACAACTACGAAGATACGCGGGCCTCCGATTGGGAATGGTTTGAAGACAGCATGTCTTACTCAAACGCTCGATTGCCCCAAGCCATGCTCTTAGCTTACGATGTTATTGGCGAGCCGCAACTTCTTGCGTGCGGCGAAAGAACCCTTGGTTTTCTATGGGATGCGGTGATCACCCCTAAAGGCGTGATAAACGTAATAGGTAACGACGGCTGGTACATCCGTGATCAACAGAGGGCTATCAGCGATGAACAGGCTATCGACGTCGGAGCACTTGTCGAAGCGCTTTTAGATGCGTACCGAATTACTGGCAAAGTACAGTACTACCAAAACGCGTGCACGTGCTTTAGCTGGTTTACTGGTAACAACCGACTACACTCGCGTATCTATGACGAGGCCACAGGAGGTTGTTTTGATGGCTTATCACTACAAGAAGGTGTAAATCAAAATCTCGGGGCTGAATCAACAATCGCCTACTTGCTTTGCAGACTCGCATTTGAAGAGGTCAAAAATCCCGCCGTGGTGGAGCGTTCTCGGGTAAACTGAACAGTGATAGAGGCTTGATGGGAGATGAGCTGAAACGGACGGCAAGGACAGCGGAAGATATAAGGCATTTGTTGCCTCAACCGCTTTGATTTATGAAAAAAGCCCGACTACAAAAACCAGAAGAGTGCGCCAGATCAGCTATGAAAGCGATTGCTGCGAATGTGCAGACTATCGCCGACGAAATAGACTACGCGGAAGTCCATTCACTGATCAGTGATATCGTAAGTGCGCATCAGAATAATAAACGGGTTTTTGTCATGGGTGCCGGAAGATCCGGCCTGGCTGCCAAAGCCTTCGCAATGCGATTGATGCATTTGGGGTTTAACGTTTACGTAGTAGGAGAGACGGTAACCCCCGCTGTTGAAGCGGATGATTTGCTTATCGTGATATCGGGCTCCGGAGAGACGAAATCTATGAACGAGATGGGTGCCCTCGCAAAGGCTAAAGGCACGCGACTAGATTCAGTAACGTCAAATAAGGATTCGACTCTTGGGACCATCTCCGATACCGCTGTAATCGTCAAAGGACGTACTAAAATGAGCGCGAGCGGGATGGACTTTATGGAGCGGCAGGTTATCGGTTCACACACCTCCTTCGCTCCACTTGGAACAATGTTCGAAATAAGCACAATGGTCTTTCTCGACGGTGTGATTGCTGCCCTTATGGAGGTCACAAAAAAGAGCGAGGATGACTTGAAGAAGAAACACGCGACCCTCGAATAAACGTATTCTTTTTTTACGCTTCAACGCTTCAACATACAGTGGGTTACCCGACTAATGTTCAGACACGTGAAGCAAAACGTGCTGAAGTTCAGGCAAGATCAGCGCCTCTATTGCGAGCTTTACGGCGTTTGGAGAACCCGGAAGACAAAAAATTGCAGTGTTGTCTATTATACCGCTTGAGGCTCTGGTGAGCATAGCTGAAGAACCGATTTGTTCGTAGCTGATGAGCCTAAATAGCTCACCAAAACCCGGAAGTTCTTTTTGAAATAATGGTTGAACGGCCTCGATCGTTACGTCACGTGGCGCCAGTCCCGTACCTCCCGTCGTAATAACCACATCAACGGCATTCACTTGCTCCTTTACGGCTCGAGTAATTATCTGCCCTTCGTCCGAGATTAGAGCATAACCATGCAAAGTGTGGCCAGCGTTTTCTAAGAGTTCAATAATGATTCGGCCAGATATGTCTTCAGCCTCTTCAGGTTTTTTAACGCTCCCATATTTCAAAAATCTAGAAGTGCTAATCGAGATAACAGCGGCCTCATAATTTTTGTTAGCACCGACCTTATGAGGGTTTCCTACCTGTTTGCGTTGCATAACCGAGGATTAATATGATTCTTATATAGCAGTTCTGACCGAAAACGTGCGCCTTTTTAAAAAAAGATGTGCGCTAGAAAAACGTAATAAGAAAGATCGTTTATTCTCTAGTTCATGCGTATCCTCGCATTAGATGTCGGTAAAGGGACCCAAGATCTGCTCCTCTACGATACAAACGTCGTAATCGAGAATAGCCCAAAAATGGTAATGCCCTCGCAAACGACAATCGTCGCCAAAAGGGTAAGAGCTGCCACAGCGCTCGGCCGCAGCATCTTCCTTTATGGAGAGACGATGGGGGGCGGGCCGTGCAGCGCAGCTATAAAGGCGCACCTAGGACTTGGGTATTCGGTATTTGCCACCCCGCTTGCTGCAAAAACTTTGAATGATGACCTCAACAAAGTCAGCTCGTGGGGGGTGCAGATTACAGATACCCACCCACGAGAGAGCTGCGTCCACATTGAGACGAAAGACGTTGACGTACGCGGGTTGAGGTCTGCACTTAAGCAATTCGATGTCAATTTACCTACTGTATGCGCGGTAGCTTGTCAAGATCACGGTGAGAGTTACGTTAGCAACAGGATTTTTCGCTTCCAACATCTTAGTGACTTAATCGAAAAGGGCGGCGAGCTAACTCGTTTCGCATATTTAGATGGTAAAATTCCAGACTATCTAACGCGACTAAGAGCTGTATATCGAACGTTAAAAAAAGAGGGGATGGAAAAAATCCTCTTAATGGATACCGGTCCGGCTGCGATATTCGGCGCACTGTATGATGATGTTGTGGCGAAGCGCGCTTACGAACCTCATATTATAGTGAATGTTGGGAACGGTCATACTCTCGCAGCGATGCTTCACGAAAAGAGGGTTGTTGGTATGTTTGAACATCATACTGGCATGCTAAATACAAACAAACTAGACTATCTTCTTTCGCTCTTTATGGACGGCAACCTGACACAGGAATGGGTTTTTGAAGATGGCGGACACGGCTGTTACATAAATCAAGCTGGGTTCTCCGAGATAAATCATGCCTTCAAAGAAAGAGGATTTCGCGTCACTGTCATTGGACCTTTACGTGAAATAATGAAGGATTCCAAATTAAATCCATATTTTGCAGTACCCGGTGGTGACATGATGCTCGCGGGTTGTTTTGGATTAATAACGGACTTCATACACTAACTTAGTGATGATTGTATTGTACAGATGATCTGAATAATCCCGCACCCCTTGTTTGCGCATCCATAGATCAAAAACAGCAATTATAAAAAAAAATTAATAATTAAATTTATATATTAATAAATCTATACCCCTACAACATCCTATTTTTTTAAAATATTTATAAAGTAATCGACCCTATTTTTTTCATTTACAGTAGAAGACATGGGGTGTGTTTAAAATCATTCCATAGGAAATAATGGTATACTATATCAGAAGAACAGAAATAAGTTTCATAACTAGAAGACTTTTAGAATCCTAAAAAATCAATGGGTTTTTTTATCTCAAATTAAAAAAAAAGACTAGAATAACGTTATTAAGAATCAACCAAAGTATGTGGTGACATAACTTTAATGCAAAATCAGTTATGCAATAAGATGTTACAATGGAAATATACCTTGTTTCCACAGGAAATTATGGTTAAACTGCATTGGAAACGAAAGTCTAAAGATCACAAAGTTTATTTACTTACGTTTCCACTTTACGGTAAGCGCGCGGATAGCTCTGTGTAGTCAGTTATCTTTTGTTAAGAAACCAGCGCCTCCAGCAAGCATTCGTGCTCTTTGTATGAAATCGGAGGCAAAGAATTGGAAGGACTCTTTGACAATCTTTTAGAAAGCAAACCTGTTTTCAAAGACAAAGAAGTACTGAGACCATCCTATAC
>DASVJT010000010.1:0-1954 GCA_036385775.1 archaeon | reverse complement strand
GCTTCCCGGAGTCGGCAAACGAGTTGCATCGCTCACCGGTACCATTTTTTCGAACTACAGTTACCTTGACGATGCCAAGATAAAGCGAATCGAAGAACTGCTTGACGAGACGCGAAAGCGCGTTGGCGACATCGTCTTCGATATTTAGGCAGATTGAAGGAGTCCACAGCAGTGCCACAACCACTACCATTACCACAGCCGCAGCCATTTCCACAGCCATTGCCGGAGCCATTTCCACGGCCATTGCCACAACCACACGCAAGTGCCGGGGCAATGCGCTTTTTTTGCCGACATGAGTAGCGTCGATCGAGTCATACCGCATTTGAGCTGCTGCTTTTACGATGTGCCTTAAGGTCGCTCGTTTACATTAGTAGCTCACACTGCCATTCAGGCTCATAGCGATGTGCAATGCGACCTGGCGAGTACCCACAGCGCGCGGCCAATGAAACCTAGATTTCAGGCGCGAAACTCTCTTTAGTAAAGGGCAGCCTGTTCTTGACGAATACAATCACAGCGAGCGCTAGGGAAGTCAGCGCGATGCCAAACAATTCGCTCTGCACGAACGCTGCAGGCGGCTCAGGAAGTAGTACCACAGAGCCATGGGCAATAACCAACTCGTAGGTGAAGCCAACGGTTGCCGCTGAAAGCGGATAGAACAGAGGTACGCCAGCACCAGTAAACACGTCGAGCAAAAGGTGTGAAAGCAAGAAGAAGGTCGCGATTAGTGACACGTTAAATAAAACGTCATTCTTTGCCCAAAAGCGTGCATACAACGCAAGACTGATGGTAGGCACAATGATGAAGATGTTGTGCAAGAGCAAACGGTGGAATGGCGGTAGGAAATGATCTACATCTGGCAACACAGCTAGGGGGGACAGTAGAAGGACGTAGTTTCGGTACTTTTTGTCCCAAAACAGCCATAACAATGAAGTGGCAACAATAAGGTGGGTAATCGGATCCGGCATTGTATCTTTTGACGCTGCTTCTCGCCGTGGTTTTACTAGGAGGTAAATATTAGTTTGGCACTGCCATTTTAAATATTTCCTCTGTGCTGCGGCTTAGGGTTGCATCGATTCTCTGTTTGCGTACCAATGTTCCCCCACCACTCAGGCGTGCGTTTTAACCGCATCATTGGAGCGAAAGGCTTCAAAACCCGAGGCTGAAGCTTATATCACAATGCCGGCGAAGCCCACGCGTCATTGCTAGCGCTGCGCGATCACCTGTGACGTCGAACGGCCCCCTCATCACTCTCGCACATGCAATTCATTGGTGACGAGCCCCACCTCATTATCCTCAATCTCAGCCTCGTAGGATCCGAAATGTTTTTCACGCCTAAGAGTCACTCTCGGTGACTTTTAGCTTCACAGCTGGGCAGGTCATCGCAGCAACAATTGCAAGCCGCCGCAGAAAAATCAGACGTTAGTCTGTTTCGCAAGTTCACGGGCATTTGTGTCGAATTGAAGCTGCCTTTTGACGAAGAGAATTACAGCTAAGGCAATAAAAGTCAGCGCAAAGCCGAACGTCTCGCTTGGCACGTACGCCCCCAGTGGTTTGGGGATTAAAAAAACGGCACCGTGAGCTTCATTTACCGTGGAGAAACCACCCAACGCCTCGCTTGGTACGTACGTACTCAGTGGCTCGGATATGAGAGCGACAGCACCATGAGCTACGTGCGGCGTATTCGTGAAACCATACCACGTTGTTCGTAGCGGATAGAACAGTGCCGCTCCGCCATTAAAGAAATCGAGCACGATGTGTGAAAACAGCACAAAGCCTGCCATCAACGCGATGCTGAATACTATGTTGTTTTTTATCTTCAGCCCGTAGAGCGCGATGGCGAGCGGAGGCACGAGCAAAAAAACGTTATGGAGCATCTCCCGGGGTGCGTACAACGGTGCGAAATGATCGAGGTCGGGAAGCACGGCGAAAGGCAGCAGGAGCAGAACGTACTTCC
>DASVJT010000009.1:0-1826 GCA_036385775.1 archaeon | reverse complement strand
CCGAAAACCGTCGGCCGGAACCGCTTACGTCTTGGGACTGGATATTACAAAAGACCAGAATGAGATTAGAAAGAGAATCGGCGTCCTGCCACAGGAATTTAATACGTTTGACCGCCTGACCGTTCGTGAAAACTTGAAGTACTATGCAACGATGTACGACAATCCTCGGGACATAGATGAGTTGATCTCATCGGTGGATTTAGTGGGCAAGGCAAACACGCTGTACAAGAACCTTTCAGGCGGCTTGAAACAACGACTAGGGGTAGCAATCGCCCTTGTGAACGACCCTCAAGTCGTTTTTTTGGACGAACCAACCGAAGGGCTTGACCCCAAAGCGCGGAGAGATGTATGGGAGGTAATAAAAAAATTGCGCGACGAGGGAAAAACGGTGTTCTTAACCACCCACTATATGGAGGAAGCAGAGACCCTTGCAGATGTCGTAGCGATCATTCTCGACGGCAAGATCAGGGCCATGGACACGACCACAAACCTGATCAAGAACCACGGTTGCTTGGCAAAGCTCGTAATACACGGTGGCAACACGGATGCATTTGAAGCTTTGAGCGTTCAGTGGGCAGGGACAGAACTGAACAACAGTGACGTCGTCGTGCCGCTGCGTGACAAAAGAGATCTAACCAAAATCGTTGAACTACTCGATCAGAGGCAAATCGCCTTTGATGAGCTTGAGATGAAAAAGCCTTCTCTTGAAGACGTTTTCCTCGATCTCACCGCGACAGATCGGGAGGGGGTTTCTTGAAACTATCCCGAATATACATCGATTTTATCAGCAGCTTGAAAATCTTTTTTAGAGGACGTAGCTCGTTTTTCTGGGTGCTCGCCTTCCCTATAATCCTTATGCTCATCTTTGGAGCGATATTTAGCGGAGGCAATGTCCAATATGAGCTTGCAGTTCAAAACAAAGACGGTTCGGATATTTCTGCCTCTTTTATCAACGCGGTAAACTCAACAAACGCATTCAAAGTCCACATGGTCAATGCAAGCGAGAACGCTGACACGTACATAAAATCAAATAGGATAAGCGGCATGCTCATCGTTCCTGAAGGGTTTGGGAATGACGTCCAGCGCAACTTAGCCCTTGGAGCTTCACGACCTTCCACAGGTGTGCAGGTCAATCCCACGACGACAAGTACAACGAATGCTAGCGCGCTCAACGCCACTAGCCTTAGCTCACAGTCCTCTCAAGCCCAAAGCAACAATACTAACGTTACGCCAGCCGCAGTGATATTGAAAGTCGACCAATCATCAACAAGCGCCCCAGTGATAAGTGGAGTCCTGAGCAGCATAGCGAATGGTTTTAATTCGCAACTTACTGGGTCTACGCAAATCGTCGGCGTTGAGAACCAACAGGTTCTTTCATCGCAGTTCAAATATATCGATTTCTTTGTTCCGGGGATCATCGGTTTGACGGTCCTCACGACCGGTGTGCTTGGCACCGTTGGAACGAACACTCAGTATCGCAACAACGGGATCCTGAGGAAACTCGCGACGACACCTCTCGGAAAGTCTGAGTGGATCATATCTAAGATGTTGTATCAAACTGTCGTCATATTCATTTCAGCAGCCTTAATTATCATCGTAGCAAAGCTCGTGTATAATGTAACAACAGTGCCCAATGTAGTTACCCTACTGCTCCTTTTTGTTGGCACTATATGCTTTACTGGAATTGGAATGATCATCGCGCGTTTTGTAAAAGACGAGGACGCGGCAAATGCGGCCGCAAGCGCGGTGACTTTTCCAATGCTGTTCCTTGCCGGCACGTTCATCCCTCTCGAGACGATGCCCGATTATCTCCAGACAGTTGCCAA
>DASVJT010000008.1:0-5560 GCA_036385775.1 archaeon | reverse complement strand
TCAGATTTGGTTCGAAAAACAAAAAACACTGCACGGAAAAAAACGCTACGAGACTATCGTGAGGCCTGGGAAAATAAAAATATTACCTGGATTCGTTTTCAGACAGAGCAAGCCTGCAATAGTAGGAATTCAGGTGCTCGGAGGCACGCTGAGAAATGGGGTTTCTTTAGTGCGAGAAGATGGAGTACGAGTTGGAACGCTGAAGGGTATACAAGACAGAGGCGAAAATGTAAGCGAAATACACGAAGGAAAAGAAGTTGCGGTCTCTATTGACGGACCAACGGTCGGAAGACAAATAAATGAGGGGGACTTACTTTACGTTGAAGTGCCAGAAAAGCACGCAAAAGTAATGGAGCAAGAACTTTATGATGCGCTTGGCCAGAGCGAGAGATTAATGCTTGATGAGTTTTTATCGATCAAGCGCAGAGATAACCCGTTTTGGGCTAAGTGAACTTTACCAATCAAATCTCCATTCTGTAAGATATCAAAAAGAGGGTTGGTAGACCACTAAAAGAGGGGAGTAATGTGAATGGCAGACTTTAGGCTAATCATTTCTGATCCAAGCAAAAAGAGCGCATTTAAGATGGAAGTCACAGGTGGGCAAGCAAACAAGTTGTTTGGCTTAGGTATTGGTGACTCGGTGCAAGGTGAGGTGCTTGGCCTCAACGATTACGCGCTCGTCATAACGGGAGGTTCTGACAAAGATGGCGTCGCTATGCGTCGAGACCTTCCTGGGACAGTTCGAAAGAGATTGCTGTTAACAGGCGGTGTTGGATACCATCCTAAGAGAGCAGGGATTAGAAGACGCAAGAGTATTAGAGGTCGAGTAATTTCTGCCGAAACTGGTCAGATCAATCTCGTTGTAGAAAAAAGCGGGGCTAAACCTCTCGATGAGATTCTTAAAGCGAAAGAACCTGACGGATAGCGATCTACGGTTCTTTTTGCTTTAATCGTTGTTTGCGCACTCTGCTGCGCGCTGCGGTGTTTGATTTTTTTGCAGCGATACAGTTCTACAACGTATAGTTCCATAGTCCCTAGGTCGCTGCAAAGTATCGCAATCAGTGGGTAGTCTACCTAGTGTAAACCTAAGGCAGAAACCCGATCGGATCTATTTTTCTGCTAACCAAGCAGGGCGGTGTCTTGCCCTCTTACAAGACTACGAAACCTAGCATGAACTGCTGCGATTTTCTGCAGCTGCTCGTCAGTTTTACTTGTCAAAACGTTTAAACGCGGGAAGACTGTGTTATCAGGAGCGATGGCAAAAAAACGCTTTAACTCGGGAGTTATCGCGTGCTTTGGAATCAAGCTCGAGTCGCTTATAAATTCGCTAAACCGATCTTCCCATAAGGTAGCGACGTTAAAAGCAGAGTTGAGGCCACCTGCTCGGAACTCTGTAAGGACAGGGTACAAGGGGCGGATATCAACACACGCAATTCCAATATTTGCGTGGGGTAGCGAATACATATTTCCATTGAATGCAACGGAAAGTCCGCCAGCTCTACCAATTCTATGAAGCATCTTATAGTCAGTTATGCTATCCCCAATTACTGCAGTTTGTTTCACATTTCTGCTGCCGATCACCGACATTAGGGCGTCAACCTTACGCTTGCCGCCTACAACCGAGACCCTTTTGAAAATTTCATTGATTCGTGTGTGTGGGATTTTTTCGAAGAAGAACTGGTTAAGCTGGGAGGCTATTCGCTCAATCCCACGATTATCACAGTCGTCGTAAGAACAAAACGAGAGTATATCGTTTTGAATTTCGCTTATCAATTCGGTTTCTGTTTCGTCGAGCAAGTCATAAAACAAATCCAAAGGAAAACGGGTACAATGTACTTTGTTACGTTCTATACCAAGCTGCGATGCGATGTTGTAAGCATGTTGCTCATAGCTGGTTGAAATGATGTGAACATTCCACATATCTTTTTGTAGCCACTTGATGAGCTCCTTGGCGCCGCGTACCAGCTTTGCTCGCTTCGAAACCTTTACAATATCCAGTTCTGTTACGCCATTAACTAGCAAAAATGGAACGATCAGCTTTAGCGTGTCGCCGGGCTCGTAATCTGGAATATTTTGGAGAGCAAGATAATCGTCATACTTACTTAACACTTCAAAAATGGACGAGCCGTCTTTGATCAAATGCATTACTTCGTACGCATTGTCTTGCGGCGATAATGGTCCTTCTAAATCGAAAGCAGCTGTGAATTTGCGAGCCACGCTTCCTCAGAGCCCTTCTAACCTGATAAAATTTGCTTAGATATTGTGCTACAGATACTGGCTTTATATGTCTGCTTATGTTCAAACCATCTAGTAATTCATCATGCAGGGCGATGCTCGTGGTTCGTACGGCGATAAAAGGGCATAAATGAAGGGACAGACGCAGACAGAACTCGCCACCTAAGCTATCATTTTTTGTTGCATCGCTGGCCCTACTATTCGACGGGGATATGAGGTTCGCTAGTGATGCCTAGTTAATCTATGCAGTTGAGGTTTCGTTGATCTCACGTAGATGCTGTATTCGGCAATTAATTAGCCATCGGAGCTCTGAAACGTCGTGTTTTTTGGCGCTTATAGGCGCAACTCGATCGATCCATTGCCTATATGGGGGAAGCATCCCAAGTTGCGATACTATGTTGTTTAGGTTGGCTTCGTGAGCTTCGATTTTATCCATCTTGTTGATAGCAACGATAGGGTCAATCTCCAGATCGAGCAAATATTCGAAAAGGTCAACGTCAAGCGGTCTAGAATGCCGCTCAATTATTTTCAGGAATGATTTCGCATCGATAATTTGGACTGCTAATGGTGGTTGTTGACGTTTGCGCATTTTTTCGGTAATCTCGCGCAGGATAGACTGAGAACTAATCAACCCGCGCCGAAATCCGATCCCAGGCAAATCTGTGACTATCAAATCACCTAGTTCGTATCGTACAGGTATTTTAGTAACGCCAGGATTTTTTCCCGTTCGAGTTTTCAGTCCGAAAAGTTCCTTAATTACGGTAGACTTTCCTGCATTTGTTCTTCCAACAAAAAACAATTCAATGCACTTCATAGTAGAACTTGTGCTGTGGTAGCTCCAGTTTACCTAAGTGCATTTATCTCATGTCCTTGAGACCCACTCACTCTTTCGTTCCGCCTATATTTCATGAAAAACCAAGCGAATAAAATCACTAACACTGCTGCGTTGGCTACCGCAAGATTTGAGGCCGTCAGACCTAAACTACCTGGCACGCTAAGCGCGATCGAAATCATTGTTAGTACTCCGATGCCGATGCCGAAAGACGCCGTCAGCTTCTCAATTATATCAAAATTGTCCATCTTTGTGCCAGAGAGAATGAGGTAACCTGGGAGCATAATCAAGTAAAGCACACCTAAAACGAAGAGTAAAATGCTTGAAAATTCGATGTTCACTTCTATTCTCCTTGCTGCAACTAAGTTAAACGGTTTGCTATTTCTGACGCATGCTAGCTACCTTTCAATTTGTAAATGAAGACCGACGGATTTGAGTATACGATTTCAAAGTAGTTTGGATCTTTCACTGTAGTTGCTATCTCATATTGTTGTTCATGCGACCCTATGAAGACGTAGGACACGTTGTGTTGCTGAAGGATTAGACTTAACACCTCTGGGCTGCGTTCGTTCATTATTGCGTTCATCTCTTGCTGCAAGTCGACGCTGTTATACTGAATTGCATAAAGCTCGCCTGCAAAAGTAAGCCGCCGCCCGGTCTCAAACGGAATTCGAGGAAATGTGGACGGTTCTTCGAGAAAGATCGCGTTTTTAGAGGTATTTGCTTTTATCCACTGCATAGCTTGTAATTCGTCAGACGAAGCTAAGACGTACGTTTCGCCGTTGTAAAACTCCCATAACATAACCGACGTGGGAAGTGCAAGGCAAAGCGCTGCTAAAACAGCAAGAATTTTGAGGGCCTTCGTTTTCGACCAAAAATGTTCACCGTACGGCTTTGTTAAAACAGCTGCCATATAGTAGCTGGCAAAAATGGCTACGGGAAGCCATAGATAAACTAAGAAGCGGTAGCTATTGGTAGTGAGCGGAAGTGCAATAACATTGGCAGCTACTAATGTGCACAGCGCGAAGAATATGAGCGGTTTACTTGTTTCTTTATTCAACGACTTGTAGACACCGAAGCATGCGATTATTCCGACTAGGCCAAAAACGAGAAATAAGAAAAAGGGTGGAAAAGTGAAAAATGCAATTTCGGCTTGATTTGGGCCCCCTATAAGAAGGAACAGCAACGGTGACGCTATAGCCCCGCCAACGACGAGAGCACCGAGATGATAGTGCGCGCGCTCACGTCGTCGTCTTAAATACTCATATACGACATAGGCCGCAACTGCAAAGAACAATGAGAACGCTGTAATGAGATGAAAATAGGGAAGTATGCCGAGAATTAACCCAAAAATCAGCGCGTTTCGCACGCTCAGTTCCTTTATCAACGTAATCCACAAAACAAATGCGAAAGTAAGGACGACTAGTGCAAATGTTTGCGTTTGTGGCAGCAAATAGAATAGCAGGGTTTGGTCGTACTTGATGGCTGCTGCGTCTGCAAAACGGTAAATAAGAGAGGCAAATAGGTCGCTTGGTCTTTCAGCGATAATTATGATCCACGCAAGCCCTCCGCCAAGCGTGTATAGAATCATCGCGATTAACGCTGTTGCGTTATTAAATGCCCTCCGACAAAGCACGTAGATATTCGTTGAAAGTGCGAAGAAGAGCAGGGGAACTGTAATCTTGAAGATTGTAAGTGAGCTGATGCCGGTTAGGATAGTTAGTGTCCCCACAAAAAGATGCATAAAAAAATCATATACGATGTAGTGCGCGGGAAGATAGGGATTCTCAGGCGGTATATGTGGGGATTCATTGAATCTAGCTATTATAGAAAGATGAAAGTTAAGGTCAGACGCTTGAGTGGGATTCATTACAAACCCTTCGTCGTTAACGACCAACGATTTAGAGAGCGGAACGCTGACTACAAGTGCAAGCGACAGTGCTAGCAGGAGGGGGGGTGCGAGAGAGGTCAACTTATGGCCACGCTTGTCTTTTTCGCTTACGACCTCGGGCGGCTTCACTCCTTCTTTTCTAGCAAAAAATGACGATATCGAAGCTGTAATGATCGCAAGACCGATGGCCGCGCCAGTTAGTGCAATACCGACGCCTGCGAAGTAAACGAACGTTGCAGCAGTCGGTATAACTACAAGTGATAGTGAGAGGGAGTAGGCTACCGTCTCCAAAATATCGGTCTGCTTGGCGTCCTTGTAGAGTAGAAAAAAAGCTAAACCAGGGAGGAAAAAAAGTAATGGAAGCGAAAAAAACTGTAAAGGAAACAACAAGACCACTCCCATCGCAGCAGTGAATAACTGAAACGGAAAATTGAACGGCCTAACCATAGTTCGCTTATGCACCTGGGGTTGTTTTTATCGAGCCTAATAAACGAGCATCGAGGAAATGTAGGACTGAAAACGCTCCAATTCCTGCTGCCACAACCAAGGATTCAACAAAAAAAGTCAGAAATCGGTCCATGAATATTCCTATTCCTAGTAAA
>DASVJT010000007.1:0-11610 GCA_036385775.1 archaeon | reverse complement strand
GCTTCGTCCACTATTATTGTCAACGCTTCGATACCGTCTTTCAGCGTCTCTCCAAGAATATCAGCTTTAAACATAATCCCATTCCCTTATGACCATCGACACTCTATATATTTTTCACACAATTTAATAACTTGTTGTCTTGGAACCCCGACAAAACGCGCAACGTCATCTGATATCGTCTAACCTAGGCCCGAATCGCCTTCCCGCTCGAAAAGTGCCGGACACAACCTGCACCTTGCCCCAAACCTTCGTCAAGACGTATGCTAATTTCTGAGAATGTGCTAAGGTCGAGCTTGTTGCATAACTCATCGAGCAGATAAGAACATAGGTCTTCAGCACTAACAGAACTTATCGGGAGTATTACCACGTCTTCCTTTGGGAAGCAATAACGCTTTCTGCTCGTTCCAACGATAACGACAATATCTCCAGTTTCAGTGTTAGTTATTTGTGTATTCTCGTCTCGAGACGCGAGAAGCGTCGAGTGATCAAGCGTTTCACAGATCTCACCGACATATCTCTTAAGGTCTTCAAAGTCTATTACAAAATTGCCAATCTGCTGACCAACAATCTTCACGCTTATTGCGTACGTGTGCCCGTGGATGCGCCCGCATTTTGGGTGGTTCGGAATAAAATGGCAAGCAGAGAACCTGAGCTTTGCTTTCCACCCGTCAAGCTCAATCCACATTCCTCGATTCATCTTAGCCCCATTAAGCGTTGTAATAATTTAGAGTGATACTTTGGCTATTAGTCGAATGATATAAAAAGCGGTCGGAGAGTTGTATACTACTGTGAGCTCTAAGTATAATTTGTGTCGAGGATGACTGACATCGTGAAAAAGCGACAAGATTTCTATTATCGGAAGGCTAAATCCGAAGGATATCGATCCCGAGCATCTTACAAATTACTCCAAATTCAAGAACGTTACCGCATTGTCCAGAAGGGAGATATAGTAGTTGACTTAGGCGCAGCTCCAGGAGGGTGGCTCCAAGTGATTCGTCAGTTAAACGCAACAGCTATCGCCGTGGATCTGCAGCAAATCGCTCCGTTAGAAGGAGTAACCTCCATTCGAGCTGATATGACTGCGACTGACGTTGTCGTCGAGAGGATACAAAAAATTGCAGGTCAGGTCAACGTCGTAGTGTCAGATGCCTCTCCAAATCTTAGCGGGGTTTGGAGTCTCGATCACGCGCGATCAATTGATCTCGCAAGCAGCGCCTTAAAAATAGCAACAAGCGTACTCAAAACGGGAGGAAATTTTGTCGTAAAAGTCTTCCAAGGAGACCTCTTCGACACGTTTACACGCGAGGTAACAGCTCATTTTAGTTTTGTAAAGTCTTATAATCCACAAGCATCAAGAAAACAGAGCGCTGAAATATATGTCGTGGCTAAACGCTACATAGATAACAGTGGACCTTGAAGCTTGAATCGCGCGATTTAGTAGAACGTTATGTCGAGTGAGAGTGCGAAAATCCACCCGCAGATCCACGTAACCTATTTATTTACGTGTTGAACAGTAGTGATTAAAGTTGAATCAGCTATAGCACACATTCTTAATTTTTGGTAACTCTCGCGAAAGGAGAGCACGAAATGGCACAAAAAAGTACGACTGGCGTGATGACGAGGCTCTTGCTCCTTTATTTAGCTATGACGGTAGCATACGCGTTTTTGCGACAGCCAATTGGCCAAGCGATGAACGTCGTTCTCGGAGGTTTAGTGACCAATCTTCAGGTGCCGCTATTTATAACAATACTTTTGCTTTCCGTTATCACGGGCTCTTATTCTTCCCTCCTCCTTAACCAATTCGTTGATCAACAGCAAGTAAAACAATCTCAGACCAAGATGAAGGAATTCCAGAAGGTCTATCGTGAAGCTCAACTCGCAGGAGATAAAGGCAAGCTCAAGAAGCTGGAGGACGAACGTACCGAAGTGATGCAGCTCAGTATGGATATTCAGGCACAGACGATGAGACCAATGCCATACATTCTCATTATTTCGCTTCCACTATTCGCGTGGCTGAGCTATATCATGCAATCATCGCAGCTAACCTTCTCATACGTGTTACCGACGATAGTTTTCCCTTACTTCGGAACGCAATATTACACAGCGGGGGTTATCTTAGGATTTCCTGTGTGGCTTGTTTGGTATTTGCTTTGCTCGCTCGTTTTTACTCAGGTTATTCGCAAAACTTTAGGAATGTAATCATCCACAGCAGATCTATGTCCTATACGTTTTCCTCGAAAAACGCCTCTATATTGGAAAGCGCCCCACATCACCCCCTACTATAAGCCCTTAATAGTTACTAAACCTTTATTTTTCAGTTGCGCAGCTCAAATCGTGCAAAACTTCCTTCAACGTTGCCACGTTAGCGTCTGTCTTAACCGACGTACCTGAAAAATGGGTTCTCGAAGCCTGATAACCGATATTTGTTAAGCCACTTATTAGCGTTTCAATGGGGACCGGCGGGCACTTAAGCTCCTTCAACAACTTATGATAATCAAAAAACGTTACGACGTCAAGCTCATTAAGACACAACTCTATAGTCTTAGAGGCTCGTTGTTTGGTTCCAAAAACACCATTTTTAAGATTTTGAAGAACTCCCTCGCAGAAAGGTTGATCGTAAAGTGGCCCAAGCCAAAGGGGCCCAGCGATGACAAGCTCTGCGGCGCATAGGGGACATTCACAACGCTCCTTGGGTGCAAGCCCCGGTGCAACGTAACGATGTCCGCATTTGGAGCAATGGAAGACAAATCCGAGTGAGCTCAAACACGCATCAGCGAGTCTGGCACCTCGATCGATCCTCAAATAAACTCGATAGTAGTGCGCGGTCGCATGCGCAAGCACAGGCAGCGCAGATTTATCGTATTTGACAAATTCCCGAACTATTTTTCCAATGAGGATCCTTATTCCCGTCTCAGCGTGATACTCATTGTTCAAAGGAAGCGCCGAGTACCTCCTTACGCCGGCGTTGAAATGAGCACCACTTAGGGGGGCAGTGTCGGTTGCTGTCACGCAGAGCATTTTACTTGTTGATCTGCACGCAGCATCCACAAATGGAGCGGGAGACCCGAACGGATCTATATCGACGACACCAAACCTTTCTTGTGACATCAAGGCGTTTGCGTCGGCGTGCTTTGCGCACGCATTTAACTGCAAGCGCTTTAAATTCCTCTTAACAAGTTGGTAAGCTGTGTTATTAAAATCATTTAAGGTAACTTCCAAATGTGCTTCATTTGCGACTCTGAGCCCACGAATGCCACTCGCGCTCAGGGCATCAAGATACGTGATGGAGGACCTGTTACTTAGACTATCAGCGATAGTCTGCATGCAAGCAACGTTAATGTCCCTGTTAAACTCCATTGTCGGGTTATAAAAGACCGCGGCCGATGAAGGGGGATAAGAAGCCCTTATATCTAATTGCGGTACTAAAACAGGAGTTTGACCTTCGATAACTAGTATAGTTTGCATTGATAGGGCACAGTTTTGGAAATTACTACGTTTATCATAAGATCGTAATGTTCGTCGCGCGTGCCGCCGCCGTTATAACCGAGCCACTAAAGAGTCGCGTTTAAGTAACCTTCTCAAACTTCCAACGTTCACTCAGCGGAGCAGTGGCATCTATTCCAACTTTTGTCGTTGTGCCGTCGCTTTGTGCCCGGGGATCAAGAGACGATCCACGAACGTTAGGTACTATCATGATGTCTGAGTCCCCTCGGACTCGCGAGGCAATTGCGAATTCCACATCATCCATATCGTAAATGTCGATATCTTCGTCGACGACCACGACGTGTTTCAAACTTGTATGAGATGCGAACGCTGCCATCATAACATTTCTAGCATCCCCTTCAGTCTGTTTCTCTATCTGAATGACAGCGTGCAGATAGTGACGACCTCCCGCGGTCAATACCACATTCTTGACTTTCGTAACGTCTTGACAAGCTTTGTATATCCGCGGCTCGTAGGGAATACCCATCAAAAGTGAATGCTCAACTCCGGCAGGCAATATGGAATGATAGATCGGATCTTTGACTGATGCCAGTCTCGTTAGTTCGATGACTGGTTCCTGTCTCACGCGGTCATAAGTGCCTGTGAGATCTACAAACGGACCTTCCTTTGCCGTTCTTGTTGGGCTTATTTGTCCCTCTAAGACCATTTCGCTTGGCGGAATTGGGACTCCATTTTCGCATTCGATCAGGGGTTGCACCTCACCCTTCAGTGCCGCAGAGTAATTGAATTCTAGACCACACGGTACCCTCGTTGTCGTAGCAAACAGCGTGATAGGATCGACGCCGATAGCAATAGCGACGTTTAGAGGCTCCGCTTTTTTCGCACTTGCCTTATACATCAAGTATGCGTGACGCGGAGGAACAAGCCTCACGGCAAGTGACGTTTCGTCGATAATCATCATTCGATGGACAGAAGCGTTTACTCTTTCGCCATATTTTACCACCATAACGCCTGCCGTGATGTACGGTCCGCCATCTCGCTCAAAGAATTTCATCACAGGCAACTTGCTCAAATCGGGAGTATGGTCTATGTCCCAAGCAAAATCTTGCACTGTTGTTTTTCCTTCGGGTGCGGTGCTTAGAAGTCTGCTGATGAGCCCTTGTTCATTAACTCTCAATGCGTGAGCAAGCAGCGCACGTGAGCCGATGAGATTTACAATAGCACGACAACCGCCAACGCGCTCGAATAGAACGGGGCCTCGTCCTCGGGCTAGACGGGGGGCCTCTAAGATAGGTGAAACAGCCTTCGTAATGACCTCCAGTTGCCCTGAGTCCATTAGATACTGAACAAAGCGTCTCATCTAGTCCCCCCATCGCTGCGAAAGCGAATGATTTAATTCCATCAGATCGAGCACACGAGCGACTAGCGTATCGATGAGCTCTCCGATCGTCGCTGGACTTGTATAAAACCCGGGACTAGCAGGCATTATCACGGCTCCACATTGGGATAATTTCAACATATTGTTCAAATGAATCCCACTAAGTGGCGTCTCGCGCACCACTAATATTAGTTTTCTTCTTTCCTTTAAGCACACATCGGCCGCACGAGTCACAAGATTTGAAGAAATACCGTGTGCGATGCTTCCAAGCGTTTTCATACTGCATGGAATTATCACCATACCATCGCTAATGTGAGACCCGCTGGCAATGGGCGCAGATAAGTCCATTTCTTCATAAGTCTGGCGAGCCAGCGAAGTAACGTAATTCAAACTATGTTGAGTCTCTATGCTCATGAGATCCTGACCAGTCTTAGTCACGATGAGCTGTGTTTCAACCTGCAAATCCCGTAATGCTTCAAGTAGCCGAACGCCGTATTGTACTCCGCTTGCACCGGTAATCGCCACTGTTATCGTCATTTAAGTGCCTCAATAAGTTCGTTAATAAGCGTAAATGATGCTTCTACAATCTGGTTGACTTGCTTCCCAGATGCATTGCTGACGTGAATGCCGACTATCACTACACAGCTGCAATTCAGCTCTTTCGAAATTAACGAAGCAGCTTCTTTAGCTATTACGTCATCCCGATGGTCCGGCACAGTTATTACTGACGCGTACGACCGCTTGTGAAATCCGCCCAACGCGACGGCGCCTACGTGCGCTTCGCCCCCTATCAACGTGACAAGCAAATCTCGACCCAAATGAGACGCGTCTACCCTTAAATCTGTTGAGCCTACGCTTCTGGTAAATGCCAAAGTATCACGAAACAAATACTTGCTCCTTTTAAGTGATCTTTTGCGATTTAGTCCTTGAATCGCCGAAGCTGTGGTCTGAGCACTGTGCAGCTTCTCTTGTTTTATCGTACTAACAACCTAAAGGCTTTTGGGTTCAGCGTTTTTTTCGCTGAAATAGAAGAGCCTGCGAGTGCTAGATGCTGGTAAAGTGTGGGTCGATAACAGCGACGCAAGAAAAGTGAATAGAAGACTACGTGCGGGAAAACGCGTGAATCGAAAAGACTCCGTATCTTACATAACACCATAAGTGTTTTACACAAGGACTTTAGAATGGCGCTAGCAACTGAGCGAAGATCTTATCTGAGCTAGACATACGCATTTATTTGAGTAAAACTTACTACAAACGCGGAGGAATGCTTTGCTATTGCTTTCTGGGGGAACAGGCACTCCGAAGTTGCTTCGCGGGCTGCTTAGCCTCAGTACTGAAAAACAATTGACCGTTATTGCAAATACCGGAGACGATATTTGGGTCTCTGGCAACCTTGTTTGTCCAGATATCGACACGGTCATCTATACTATAGCAGGAATTACTACCGACCGATGGTGGGGTATAAGGGACGATACGTTCTTGACCCACGAAGCGCTAGGCAGCCGCGGACACGAAGAGAGGCTCATTATAGGGGAGTTGGATAGGGCGACTCATATTTTCCGTTCCGACCTTCTGCGACAGGGTGTGTCTTTGACTGAAGCGACACTCCTCCTGTGCGCTTCGTTCGGTATGTCTTCCAAAGTCCTCCCAATGACGAACGACTTCGTTCCTACCATAATCCAAACGGACGAAGGCGAGATGCATATCCAAGATTTTCTTATTAAACACAAGCAACTGCCGGCCGTTATGCAAGTCAATTGTGAGACCAGTGCAATGACCACAGAGGTAAAAACCGCCTTAAAGGAGAACGATGCTGTTGTCATCGGGCCGTCGAATCCAATTTCAAGCATTGGGCCCATTCTTCGCGTAAATGGTATAAGAGAAGCTCTTAAGGATAGATTCGTCGTCGCGGTTAGTCCGATAGTGGGAACTGAACCCGTTAGTGGACCAGCACGAAAGTTTATGGAATCTATGGGACTTCCGGTTAGTTCTGTTGGGGTTGCCGAGTTCTACTCCGACTTTTTAGATATCTTAATCGTCGACAATACAGACCTTGCAGTCTCGAGTAGCGATTTGCCCGACGAAGTACAAGTGATGCATACGAACACTATCATGACAGACAGACGACAAAGCAAAGCACTTGCTGCAAAGATCCTACAATTACTTATTCAGCATTGCTGAGGCCGTACTCAAAGTTCGCGCCCTTCAGCAAAGTAACATTAAATATCAGCGAACTACAATAATGAAACAAGATGCTTTGTTGCCCAGTTACTTTAACTCCCTTAAAAATTAAACTCGAGTAGAGGCTAATCTTGCCGCAAATAGATTATGACTTGACAATCGGAGACATTAAAATACAGAACCCCCTAGTGCTCGCTTCAATGGCAGGACTGACGAACAGTTCTTTTGCCATAACGCGCAGTGCTGGGCTCGCATTTTTAGGTGGTTATAATCTCGATGAGGCAACCATCATAGCCGCAAAAGAGCTGGTTAAAAAAGGGCGAAGCGAATTCGCGTATGATGATCCAACCCCCGTTATTAAAAACGAGCTTGGGGTCATGAATGCGACTAAAATAATTGCGGGAGTAAATGCTCGATCGACGACGTTAGAACCTCTGCTAGAAATCGCTGAACTGGCCCATCAAAAAGGGGCAATACTTGAACTGAATGCGCACTGTAGGCAGCCTGAAATGGAAGCAATAGGCGCTGGTCAATGTCTGACGCGAGATCTACCCAAGCTTGGCACTTGGATTCAGGAGATAAAACAGACAGACGTGCCTTTATCAGTGAAGGTTCGCTCAGGAGTGGTCAGCGACGTCGAGCTTGCTAAGACCATAGACAAGGCAGGGGCCGATGTAATCCATATTGACACAATGGATTCGGGACCTACATTAGTCAAGAAGATACGAGATGCTACCGCGCTCAAAATCATCGCCAACAATTCCATAGTAGACTATAAAAGCGCCCACAAAATGTTCTCGATGGGTGCAGACTATGTTTCAATAGCCCGCGCTGCAATTGCCGGTGACACAGTTTTACAGAAAATACTAGCTGACATTCAATTTTATCAAGAAACAGTTGGGTGGTATAACGCACCAAAACATATCTGTGCTGGTGGGGACCTGCGAGGGTTGGCGTATTGTTGTATGCCTGTGAAGGATTGCCCCCTCCTGTACGTTTTGAAAAGAGCAGGCATTACGAAGGAAGAATATGTCCGAATTAAAGAGAGCTTCCAGGAAACAAAGCTCGGGGAGGGCCCACATACATGCTTCGGTAGCATGGTTTGGTGTTGTAAGATCACGAGGCCTTGTCCTTGGAGAGACGGAAGTTTACAAGACCTAAGATTCTCTGATGTTGAGTACATGCAACTCAAAAAACAGCTCGCGGACACGTTTCTCGCTTGTCGAAATCTTGAGTGAAACATTTTTCAACATGTACGAAACAGACTTCATAGCCGGTTCCGCGGAGCTCGCAATGTTGCTCGAAGTCTCCGCGACGCCAAAACCAGGCAATGTAGACAGAACACACGACTTTGAAGATTTAACCTACGAACATTTCCTCGGGTCAGCTGCGGGCATGTTTCCTGTGTTCAGAAAAGCAGCTTCGGAGGGACATAATATAGGTGATTTGATTTTAAATGCCGTGAAAGCTAGCGCTACGTGGCAAAAGGCAGGAAACTGTCACTTTGGAGCCCTCCTTCTGTTGATTCCGTTGTGTGCCGCGGCAAGCAGAAGCAGCACGATACCTCAGCTTAGGAAAAACGCAGTGGATATAGTAAGAAGCACAACAACTGCAGACGCCATACGGTTTTACGAATCATTTCGGAGCGTCAACGTACATGTTCAAGAACGGCATTTTCTAGACATAAATGATCCTGAGTCCGTGCGTACTATTCAAAAGCAACAACTAACGCTCTTCGATATTATGGAAATATCTAGCTCAAATGATACGATAGCTAAGGAATGGATTGAAGGGTTTCCGCGAATCTTTCACGGCGCTGAACTCTTCAGACAGTTCGACGAATCAAGACATAACCTAAACAAGTCGATTGTGTGCCTGTTCCTTCGCCTTCTTAGCGAGGAGGCCGACACCCTCGTGGCTACGAAATTTGATTCTCATGTAGCTTTTGAGGTTTCGGCAAAAGCGTCACACGTACTGGAACATGGCAATATTGAAGACTTTGACGAAGAACTCATCGCAAGGCGCATCAATCCTGGCACGACGGCAGATCTCGTGATCGGATCGTTGTTCGTTACGCTCTTGGGAGGATATAGGTTCTGATGGAGATCGAATTTCGGGAGGGAATCTCCGAGGTCATAGCAACCACGCGCAACGATCGGCCCAATGCGGCACCCGTGGGCATCATAAATCGCGGCTTCCTCTACGCTTTGATTTATAAAGATAGTCACACTTTCCTGAACGTCAAAAAGAATAATGAGATGGTTGCAAACTTTGTTTTAGACCCACTACTTTACGTAAAAACGGCTTTTGATGACCTAGATCCTTCGTTATTTCGCTCAGATGAAGACACGCCGGTTCTCACTGCTGCTTACGCATGGGTTGAATTCGCATGTACGATTCTAGAACGACCGACTCAAAAGACTGCTCTCGTAAAACTTCATCCGACAAGGTCTGTTATACTGCAAAGGCCTATATCGCCAGTCAACCGAGCATTCTATGCAGTGCTTGAAGCAACGATTCACGCAACCCGATATAAAACGCTTAAAGATGCAAAATACCTAGAATGCATGCCGCACTATGAGAGCATCATTAGAAAATGTGGCGGAAAACCGGAGTTAGAAGCATTTCACGTGCTAAAAGAGTACCTAGTATGAATCGTAGGTCTACCTGTCAATCAAGATCACAGCAATTGGAGGAAAAGAGTGAAAATTGCTTGGGGCATCACTGGTGCTGGCCATTACTTAAAAGATAGCTTTGAGTTATTCGTTGAACTTAAGCGAATTCAGTTTGATCGTATCAACATCACTTCGTTTGTCTCGCGCGCAGCACAAGAAGTAACACGCGTTTACGGGCTTTTTCAGCACTTGCCTACTATCTCTCCTGGTGGATATATGGAAGAGATCATACTCGAAAAAGAGCAAGGTTGGAGCTATCCCAAAACCGGTCGCTTCTCACGCGGCGTATATGATGCTTTGTTCATTGCCCCAGCTACATCTAACACAGTTGCTAAGATAGCCCACGGCATAGCAGACTCACTGGTCACAAATGCAGCTGCACACGCATTGAAGGCCGGTATTGTAGTTTTTATACTTCCTGTTGATATTGAGGGGGAGGTGGAAAGCCCTGTGCCGTACTTCATAAACAGGGAGCTCTGTATTCAATGTCGTGAATGCGCACAAGCTTGCCCAAACGACGCGATTGATGATCAAATTGACTACCTTAGATGCAACGGTTGTGGGCTGTGTAAGGACGTGTGCCGTTCTGATGCGATTATCGGAGGGTTAGTGAACCTCGCGGTACGTGAGATCGATAAAAACAATGTCAAAGCTCTACGGAAGCAGTCAGGACTCACAGTTCTCAACGACCCGACTGAGCTCAAAGATGCACTTTGGGCGATGGTCTGAGTAGGACATCACGGCTCGCCTCTTGTAGGACTATTGGCGCCTGCAACTTACCTACTGTTTTTATAGTTCCCCATACGTATTTTTAGCGAGTGACCAACTGATCGCAGACGCGGCGAAGCCCGGCCCTTTGCTTGCGATCTGCACCTCTTTATAGCTTTCAGTATATGTTCCACATCTGCGTCGTCTGCAATGTTCACGTCGGTGTAGCCAAACCCAATCGTCTCTACTTTGTGTGAATCGCTTCCACCTGTCACCCCAAGGTTCAGGTGACGAGCAGAACGGCTAGCGAGATAGTTTGACAACCCAAAAAGTTGTTTCGAATTGAACGTTTCCACAGCATCTAATCGTATGACTTGAAGGTTTCGGATGCCTTTTCTAAAGAACGCATAAGGATGCGGAGCGACTGCGATTCCACCGTTATCGTGAACATGCTCTATTACTTCATTAGCAGGTATACCGGAAGGCAAGAGCTTAGTTGTTCCAAGTGCGATCAGATGACCCTCACTTGTGGAAATCTCCGCCCCGGGAACTATAATTAAATCAAGTCCGAGCTCTTCAGCAAGTTTAGATGCCACTGAAAAAGACTGTACTGAGTTGTGATCGGTAATTGCGATGCCATCAAGACCTACTGCTTGCGCTTGTTTTAGTATTGCTTCAATTGAGCTGTGTGAGTCAGACGAATATTGAGAGTGAATGTGCAGATCGAGCCGCATACGATCAGTAATTGTGATATAACATATTAATGGTATGTAGTTAGGGTGAGCGCTTTATGAGAGTACTGGTAGCAACCGGTCGCTGCGCCGAACGCATCGTCAAAGAAAGCGTAGGTCAAGCTGCGGACGTGCTTGTCTTAGATATCGACGTTGCGGCGTTAATGACCCCGCCTTTGTTAAAGAAAGCGTATCTAGAGCATATAAGAAAGCTAGTTCGTGAGTATGATATGATCTTGGTCCCGGGTTCTTCGAACGCAACCGGGTTTAGATCTCTTGCCGAAGAACTAAACACAACCATTGTTCTGGGGCCAAAGCAAGCCTATGATCTTAGCTTAGTACTACATTCCCTCGATGCCTCTCGGCTATCACTAAATGAGCCGGCAGATCGGATCATTCTGGAAAAACGCAAAAATGACGCTTTGCAGTTGTTAATAAAACTGGAAAAATCCGCCACCTATGATTTCAAGATTCGTGACAAAAAAATAGGCGG
>DASVJT010000006.1:0-10487 GCA_036385775.1 archaeon | reverse complement strand
GGTTTTTTTGGGACGATCGGAAATGTCGGGGGGACCTCACTGCTATTGGCTGTGAGTATCACTTACAGGCTTTACGAGCAGCTTGCCAACGAGGAAGTAATGGAGATGCATCCCATGCTGCGGAGTTTCTTGGGCGAATGATCTGCCAATAGCTAGGCTGACTGTTTCTGGGAGGGTTTTATTCGCGTTAACCATCCTGAAGCTTTTAGCCGGACAACAAACGCAAATAAGAGCGATGCCGCTCTACGATTGCGTAGATTAAAGTAGGATGTTTAGAATAGTTCGTTGTATATATCGGGGGTTAGAATGCGAAAAGTCGTAGTGCTCACAGGGGTGCCAGCTAGTGGCGGGACGACAGTCACTAAAAAAGCTATCGAAAAGCTGGAAAGGCATGGCCAGCCGTTTCAAATGGTAACGTACAGCGATGTGATGTTGGATGAAGCGCTGCGGCGTGGCTGGGTTAAAGCACGTGATGACATCCGAAAGCTTGAGCCGGTTCAGCAGCGCGACCTTCAAAAGATTGCGGCACGCTCAATTGCAGAGATGGCTACAACAGCCCTTATTGTTGACACGCATGCAACAGTTAGAACCCCTCGGGGTTATCTGCCGGGGTTGCCTACGTGGGTGTTAGACGAATTGAAGCCGGAACTTATCCTTATCGTTGAAACAGCACCAGATGAAATTATTCGACGCAGAAACGCCGATAAATCGCGCCAGCGAGATGCTCAAGATGCCGTAGCGGTTCAACAACACCAAGAGGTCAATAAGGCAATTTGCATGGCATATGCTGCATATTCAGGGGCAACTGTCAAGATACTGCAGAACCCTGACGGAAAACTCGATGAGGCAGTAACCGAACTGGTCCTAACGTTGCAAGAAAATTAGAGCCGTCATTGTGGTGCCTTACGGGGTGAAATGTGTTACTAACTATCAGCGGACCTTCAGGCAGCGGCAAGACGACAGTGGCGAGAGGTTTATCGCAGAGACTCGGTTTTGTTCACATTTCGGCAGGAGAAGTCTTTAGGGAACTGGCACGCGAGCGTGCCCTAAGCTTGGAGCAGTTGAGTAAGCTTGCAGAAAAAGACCCGGAAATCGACCGGATAGTTGATACGCGGCAAGCGGAACTCGCTCAGTCATGCGAAAATGTCATCGTTGACGGTCGCTTATCAGGCTGCGTCCTTGAAGGGGACCTAGCAGTTTGGCTAAAAGCGCCGCTCGAAGTTCGAGCAGACAGAATTGCACAAAGAGAACGTAAGGGGCGCGCGATCGCTTTGCGCGAAACGCGGACGCGCGACACGAGCGAGGCAGTGCGATATCTTGCGTTCTATAATATAGATACGGCGAACCTTGACATCTATGACCTCGTTATAGATACAAGACACTGGGACCAATTCGCAGTTATTGACATTATAACACAGGCTGTGAGGTCACGTCGGGAGGTCGTCTCTTGATGGCGGATTCTACGGACAGTCAAAGGACACCAGAAGAGCTCATTCGAAAAGGATTCATCATCCTCGATAAGCCAGCGGGGCCTACTAGCCACGAGGTTGCTGCGTGGGTAAAACGAATTTTGCACATAAACAAGGCCGGTCATAGCGGGACGTTAGATCCGAAGGCTACAGGTGTGCTTCCTATCTTGTTGCAAGACTCCACCAAGGCGGTAGGAGCACTCGTAAGATTACCCAAAGAATATATCTGTGTGCTTCATTTGCATAAAGCGGTCGCAGAGAGGGAGTTACTTGACGTGGCAAAGGAGTTCACGGGCGTGCTCTATCAACGTCCGCCTCTTAAATCAGCTGTAAAACGTCAAATTCGTAAACGTGAGGTTTATTACATCAACGTGCTCGAGCGGGAAGGTAACGACGTTCTCCTTCAAATTGGATGTGAAGCGGGGACTTATATCCGCAAACTGTGTCACGATATAGGCGAAGCGTTAGGTATCGGGGCACACATGCAAGAGCTTCGAAGGACGAAAGTGGGCCCGTTTGATGAATCAAAGCTGACAACCTTGCACGATTTGACGGATGCATACCACTTTTGGATTGAAGACGATGATGAGGCCCCACTGCGTAACATCATTATGCCTCTTGAGCGCGCATTAGAGCACCTCCCAAAAATTATAATCCGAGATACGGCAGTTGACGCCATTTGTCACGGAGCTCGACTCGCCGAACCCGGTGTCGTATCGATGCCTAGTCTAGAAACAAAACAGCTGGTGGGGATTTATTCTGCAAAGCATGAAATTGTAGCGTTAGGCATCTCAGTTCTTGAAGGTGGAATAATTGCCGAAGTCAAAAGAGTAATGATGGCACCTGGGACGTATCCGCGTTGCTGGAAGTCTGTAAAGACCAGGACTAACGCTCCCGGAACTTAAGAACGACCGCTGCTTTTTGAAACAAAACCCCCCCAATCTTTTGCTCGGCTCAGGCAAGAAAGTCTATTGAGCCATTGGGCCTACCCATGTTGGTGCATCAGCCACAAGCGATGATAATTTAACTTTTAAGGTTTAACATTCAATAGATGCGAGTAATCGCCGTTTATGGATCTTCAAAAACAGGAAAAACGACGACCGTCGTTGAGATCGTTAAAGAGCTCAGGTCGCGCGGGTACTCCGTCGCCACGATTAAAGACGTTCATATGGACGACTTCGCTTTCGACGCAGTTGGAAAAGACACATGGCGCCACTGGAAAGCGGGAGCCGAGGTAGTTGGTTTGCGGGCGCCAAACGAAAGCATACTAATGATAAAACGGCCGGTGACGCTCGACGAACTGATAACCCATATACAATGTGATTACTTGGTATTAGAAGGGTTTAGGGGGGCAGCTCTGCCCAAGGTGCTTTGTGCGAAAGACGAAAAGCGCGTTGAAGTAGAACTGCAAGATTCTGTCTTTTGTATTTCGGGAGTAGTTTCGGCGCATCTTACTGTTTACAAAGGGATCCCAGTCATCAACGCGCTCCTCAATGTCGCTGAGCTGGTAGATCTTGTCGAACATAAAAGTCTCAAGCTTTAGCTGTTATCCCTGCTTTGTTAACCCACTCTCGCCAACTGTTCGATTCAGTCGTCTGAGGTCGCTTTTCTTGTTGATGTTGTACAGCAGTGATTCATCATTAATAACGAGCATCGTTTCTTGCTGTGTTTGATCTGGCAGGCTTGCATCAACGATATTTATCCCACTTGGGACGAGGAGTTTCGCACCGGCGCGTAATACGAGGTCAGGACTCATGTCAGCCTCGTCGAAAAACTTAGAAGGAAGGTAGACTCCAAGCGCAGGACTCTCGACTCGTGCATAATGTTCGATAATCTTGTCTATAAGTTGGTGATTTATCATGGGAAGATCTGCTGAGATGATGAGAACAGGGTCGTTAAGGCCTAGCCGCTTCATAGCCCATCTATAGTCGTGGATATACCCCTGTCCAGGCGCTACAAGCAAGGGAACGCAAGAGTTACGAGCCCAGTGCGTTGTGCAAGGTGTATGGGGGGATGTTACCATCACAACTCTTACAATTTGTGATTTGATTAAGGCAGCGACGACATGCGCGACGAGCGGTTTTCCAGCGAACTCTAATAATGGTTTCTCTACACCAACTGGACCGAGCCTTTCCCCTTTGCCGCCTGCCATAAGGAGCGCAAGCATGCTATCACCTACACGAGCGCTACGGCTATGAGCGCAGCTAGACGTCCTAACTCGTTTGAGGATCCAATTACGTCGCCGTTAATTCCACCAAACGCCATATTAGCGAGTTTCACCAATCCAAGCGATAGGATTATAGGAGGCAGCAGCACAATGATGCCCTTCAAACCAAAAAAAAGAACGGCAATGCCGGTTGTAAGCACGAGCGCCACAACGAAAGTAAGCGGACCACTTCTCGCAGAAAAACGTGATCCAAGACCTTCATGTGTCGCCTTTCCGAACGAAGCCACTTCGACCATGGAAAGCTTTGCTGCAGCTTCGGCAGTGACGAATGCAGGTATCAAAACGGCTGGTTTAATAGCCGTTACTGCAGAGAAAAGCAGAAGGAACGAGAGGGCACAAAACGATATCCCACCCACGCCGATATACGGATCTTTTATGACTCTAAGTCGCTCGTGAATGGTTCCATGCTTGAGCAATCCGTCTCCGACGTCAGCTAATCCGTCAAGGTGTATAAATCCTGTTAGGGCGTACAGCGCCACTAGGGTCAAGCCCGCATGCACAAAACTGTTTAGTTGCGGCGTGAAAACAAGCGCGTAACTGACTCCTCCAGTTAGCAACCCGACACTGGCTCCGACTAGCACGAAAACCCACATGTGGCTGGCAAGGTTCTCGAGATCTTCTTGGTGAAATCCTACCGGAATCGTCGTTAAGAATCCGAAACCGGCTCGAACGCTGTTAATGACGCGTAGTGGCATCAGCAGCTCCTCGATCGTACATGTTGGCAGAAACACCCCCAATCAAGCCAGCAACGATATCATCTAAGAACGGCCCGAGCGATCCGAGAATCCCAGGTTTTTGTTTGTCGAATCGAGTATAATCAAAGTGTCCCTTATACCCACTGATGTACATCGCTACAGCCATACCTAATACTTCGTCTGCGATCAAAAAAGTTAAGTCTTCTTCGTAAGCGACAGGATCGAGTTTGGGGATACGCCCCTCTCGTGCATCTCGCTCTAAGGCTACTCCTACATGTAAAAGAACCCATAAGTTTGGATCGGCGAGTGCTCGCTGGAGCTCGCTCGTAAAGACTTCTCTCGCACGTGTTTCAGTCTCGACTCCAGGATGTGGACACCACAGCAGCATGGCCGTATCAATAATATCTTCGCGCGAAATTCCGGTCTGTTTAAAAAAATCGTCTGTCATCTTTAGAAGCCTTTGCCTCCTATCATCACTTGAATTGACAATTGAAAAATACGTATTATCTACATTAGCTCATGAGAAAGGCCTCAAGCGTCTGAAACCTTTGGGATGTCCGATTTGACCACTGTGATCCAGCTCGTTATCGAGCACGACCGATCTCAAAAAATACGTCAACTGAAAAAGGGAGTTATTTTGCGATATCGATCTGACTATCATCATATTGAACATGTATCCCTCGGTTCGAAATAGTGCCGACCTGTCTGGCGCCGTCACTAAGGCTTGTAATACGTGATACCTCATTTTCTGATGCAATTATAGCAAAACCCATTCCCATATTGAAGGTTTTAAACATCTCCTCGACGTCGACGCCCTCTGCTTGAATCATTTTGAATATCTCTTGAGGTGCTAGCGGATCTGATAAATTGAAACCCAGACGAGTAATTCTCTTGAGATTTAGAAGCCCCCCTCCTGTGATGTGCGCCATCCCGTGCACTTCGCAATTCTTATTAATGTTGAGTACCTCTGAGTAGATCCGTGTAGGCACGAGTAGTTCTTCACCTAGTGTCCGCTCCATGTTCCCGTAACGCGTATGAAGGCTGTATTTGGCTAACAGCTTGCGCGCTAGAGTAAGTCCGTTACTATGGACCCCCGTGCTTGGAATGCCGACAATTGCATCTCCCTCCTCGATTTTTTGGCCGGTAACAAGCCTCTCTTTAGCCACAATTCCGACGCAGCTGCCTGCCAAGTCGAAACCCCTGATGATATCCGGCAGGCTTGCAGTTTCGCCGCCTAATATTGATACGTTAGCTATCTCTGCCCCTTTTGCGAGTCCTTGGCCGATTTGATCGGCAATGGAGGGTTCCACGGTCTCCATTGCTAGATAATCGACAAACGCGATTGGCTCTAGCCCCATCGCATATAGATCGTTGACGTTCATTGCCATGCAGTCTATTCCAATGGTCCGCCAGTTACTCATCTCTGTTGCGACGAGAACCTTCGACCCGACCCCATCTGTGGTAAACCCTAAGATGAAACCACCCATATCCAAAAGGCCTGCATAAGCACCCTTTATGTTTATTGGGCTGCCGCTACCTTCTTTTTTGGTAGTAAAATGGCTTGTAAGGGCTCTTATTGCTTCTTCTTCGACTAGTATGTCGACTCCAGATTCAGCGTAAGTATGGCGATGCTGTGAATTCATTTACCACTCGCTAGTACAGTAGGTTACGGTGTGTTCAGGTGATAAAGTGCGTGCGCGTCGCACCTCTCGCACCTTTTTTATCCATCTTAGTGCTTGTCGAGGAATGCACGCTCGGCTATAAAAAATTAGGGTTTTTACCTTAATAAAAGATCGTTCAGAGTTCTGCGCAAGCAGTCTCACTTCTTAACTGCTATCGTCACCGCTTTTTTTTATTGGAGCTTTGAAAGAGAGAACTCTTCATGAAGACTCTCTACAGCGCGACGCACTAAATCTCGTCTTAACACAAATGAGACGTTATGCTCGGTTGATCCTTGGCTTATCATAATCACGCTAGCGTTAATATCCCCCATGCAGCGGAAAATCCTGCCGACAATGCCTGGAGTTCCGGCCATTCGAGAGCCGACAACTGCTATTGCACTCACGTCCTCGTTGCACGAGATCTCTTTGATTATGTTGCCATTAAATTCATCTTTGAGGCTGTGAAGAGCGTTTAAAGCGCTGCTTAAATGCTCTTCCTCGATAAGCATGGAAATATTCGCTTCACTAGATCCTTGACTTATCATAATAATGTTTACGCCTGCGCTCGCGAGTTTCAAAAACACTTGGGCTGCGATACCGATAGTCCCTGCCATCCCTGCGCCCGAAAGGGTAATAAGGGCAACGTTACTAACCGCTGTTACAGCTTTGACGAGATTTCGGTCATTACTGACGGTTTCGACTATAGTTGTGCCTGCGCCGCTTGGATTAAAAGTGTTCTTGACCCGTACTGGGATCCCCTTAGTTATGGCCGGTTCTATTGTTTTTGGATGTATAACCTTTGCTCCAAAGAACGAGATTTCCATCGCTTCGACGTAAGATATCTGCAGTAGCGTGCGGGCGTTGGAAACGAGCTTAGGATCTGCTGTCATGATGCCATCTACATCGGTCCAAATCCATATCTCGTCTGCGTCTACGGCGCTGCCAATAATGGACGCTGTATAGTCAGAACCCCCTCGTCCCAGAGTTGTGATGATATTGTGAATGTTGTATGCAATGAACCCGGTGACAACGGGCACAATGCCAACTTCCAGAAGCGGAACAAGACGCTCATTAACGCGCCTTTCTGTGATCTCTGTTGGGCGTGCGCCACGATGTTTGCTGTCGGTTATGATGCCTGCCTCGCCGCCCATCAAAAAGACTGATTGGACTTTAAGCGATTTTAGCGCGCCAGAGACGATTGGAGCAGATAATCGTTCCCCAAAAGAAGAGATATAATCATAAGATCTGTCAGTTAGCTCTCCGAGATGATATATGCCAGTGAGGGCGTTTTTAAGTTCTTTGAGTCTTGTTTCAATTTCTGATATAACTTCTGTGACGATCATCTCGTCTTCGATTGCTGTGTAGGTGGCATCGAAATGTCTCTTACCTATCTGAGTAATAAATTCAGTGACCTCAGTAACTTCAGTGTATTCACTTGTCATGCGTTCTGCCATGGTTTGAAGCTCGTCAGTCAAGCCAGACATAGCAGAAACGACTATCGCAATCTCGTTTCCTTGGTCATAATAGCTTCGAATGAGCTCCCCAACCTGTTTTATTCTCGTGCCATCTCCGACAGAGGTGCCGCCGAATTTCATTACACATCTCATTTTATCTAGACCTTGTTGGCTGTGCTTGAAGCTAGTGTATCCAGATTGATGGTATTAAAGCCTTCTGACGAGGAAACAAAGCTTATGACCGGTTCAATTCGAGAGTGAGAATACGTTATCTCTGGATACAGTTTAAACGTCTGCTTGAGTTATAAGCACTAATTCGATGCCAGCTTTCGCACTAGGGGCATGATCGCCGGCTTTATTACCTTTACAGCTTTTGGCCTGACTGGCAGCCCCATATCCATGTCTAGTGAGCCCATCATCTCCTGGTCGAAGCGATCAGCAATCTCTTCAAAAATCCGCCTGTAGGCCAGGCAGTGGGGATCAACCCCCTCGATCTCACCGTCGCTCCGCGCTATAGCATTGTAGGGGCATCCTCCCCGGCAGTAGCGGATGTGCTTGCAACCCTTGCATTCCGTATCTACATGCTCCTTGAAGCGTTGCATGCGAACTCCTGCCGCCGACTGGATTAAATCCTCTTGGCTAGGGCGTTCCCGTACGTGGCCCATGACATACTCGAGCATTCCTATGAACCGATAACAGGGATAAATGCTGCCATCAGGGCCCACGGCAAAGGTGTTCTCCATGCAGTCCACGAAAGTGCAGACCGTACCCCTGCCGGTTAAGACGCATCGGGTATAGTCGTTGATGTTTCGCACCTCTACCCGGTCCATATTCTCCAGATACTTGTCAAGCAGATAGACCAAGAGGTCGCCGTATTTCTCAGGGGAAAGGGCCCACCGGTCCGGCTCGTAACTTTTTAGAGAGGGCAGCGCCGGGTGCAGCTTGAGGGTGAGATTATTGTCCATGAAAAATTTGAATATTTCCTCCTTGAACTGCACGGAGTGGGAGGTGAAGGTGCAAATAAACTGCACCTGAAGTCCATGTTTTTTGGCCAGCTCATACCCCCTCATGGTTTTTTCATAGTAGCCCTCTGACCTTTGCAGGTCGTTTAGTTCCTGCGGCCCGTCTAGGCTGGAGCCGATAGGTATTTTGTATTTGGCCAGAATCTCGGCCAGATCGGGAGTAAGCTTCCAGAGGTTAGTCTGCAAGGCGAAGTTGGGCTCGAGATCCTGAAGTTCATTGGTTAGTAGGGGCAGGGCCTGTTGGTAGAAATCGGCCCCCGCTAGTAGGGGTTCTCCGCCATGAAATGTAAATGTGACCGGATCGTTTCTGAAGTCTTTGAGCCAGGCTACAATATCCTCTACTGTTTCTGTGCTCATGACAGGTGAACCTACCTCAGAACTCCAGCAGTAGGCGCATTTGGAGGGACAGCCGAGGGTGGGTATGATCATGACGTGAAAAGGTCTCTTTTGTCTCATCTTCTGCGTCATACTCGACCTCATAATTCTGTGCCCTGCGTATTACTACTACTAGTTTGTTGCATATCAACTATTCTTTGCAGCTTCCTTTTTTAACAGCTCTGTTTTTAAGCCACTTCTGTTGTTTGAGAGATACAAGTGTTGATGAGGCCGTATTAATCGTTTAAAGAAAACCGCCGAAAAAGACGAAAATAGCACCCAAAAAAGGCACAGTTGCTATCGCTATGTATTGAGGCACGCCCCAATCAAGCACTTTTTTTCCGTCAAGGGGACCTATCGGCAGCAAGTTGAAGGCAGAGAGCCAAACGTTTATTATAAAACCGAGCTGCCCCACCTCATTGAGCACGCTTCCCAACGGCGTCAGGAGATAAAGTAGTAGGAACAATCCACCTAACGCTAGATTAAGTAGCGGTCCAGCGGCAGAAATGATCCCATTTTGTCGCTTTGTAATGGTAGGTCCGTAAATCATCGTAGCGCCGGGAGCCGCGAACACGATTCCTGAAATGGCGGCAAACAGGACGGCAAATGCAAGCATGGTATAGCTGGCTCTAAATTCAGACCAGAAACCAAAATGCTGAGCTGTGAACTTATGCAAAAGTTCGTGTAGGACAAAACTAGAGCCTACAACGGCAAGTGTGATGATCAGGTTAGGAAGGACGATCTCGAGCGACACGTGAGACAAGTTAGGTCGGAATAATGCGAGATAGAAGGCGAATGACACGCCCAGCCACGCTATAAGGAGGTCAAGCACTTCTTTGCTACTTGTAGTATGTCGCGCCATCGTTCTACACCATCCCCGTTATGCGCGAGAAGGCGGTCAGTAAGACATCGTATGGATTGATGCCAGTCATAGGAAAAATAACGAGAAGAGAAATAAAAGTAGCTAGGGAGCTGCCTACGTTAACTGCGACGGCAACTAATAGTATTCTAAACAGCTTGTTCGAAAAAAGTTCTCTCACTGATGTTACTTTACTTATTCCTGAAAAATCTTCGGTGCTCGGTGGTCGCTTTGCAGCTTCAATCAATCCTGCAATGACGCCAACCTTAAGAAAAGGAATTGGAATAAAGGGGCTGAAGCCAGCGTAACCCGCAGACGCAGCAATGGCGACCGGATGACTTCTACTAGCTGTAGCAAAACCACCCGCAAAGACAGCGTGAAGGACAAACCAATACCCAAAAGCAAGCAGAACGACGGCGAGCGGAGCGCCGGAAAGAAAAATCAGCACGAATAACCCTATAATTATCGCTAAAAAAGTGATCCCCACAATTCTTGTGAAGTTGAAGCGTTTCTTCGGCACAGTATTAAGATCTTCAAGCGATGGAACGAGCTCCGGGTGCTCCAGATAATGTTTTATTCCCTCCTTATGGCCCGCGCCGACGACTGCTACGATCTTTCCGCGCAGTTTGAGCAAATTTCCTGCTAAATACGCGTCCCGTTCGTCAACGAGTACTTGCGCTGCGTTTGGTGAGAATTGCCGTAGTTCAGTGACAAGCTGTGAAATA
>DASVJT010000005.1:0-3195 GCA_036385775.1 archaeon | reverse complement strand
ACAGTAGTTACCGCAGTAGTTTTGGAAGTTACGGAAGTGGAGCGTCTGACGACTCCCCAGTGAAAGTTGGCGACACACACGACGTAAAGATTGAAGATACTGCTCGACAAGGAGACGGCATTGCGCGCATTAGCGGGCTTGTGGTCTTTGTACCAAACACAAAGATCAACGATTCAGTTAAGATTGAAATCAAGGAGATAAAGCGCAACTGTGCGGTCGCCGAGGTCGTCGTAGTTCCTGAGGAAGTAACAACCTTAGGACAAGTCGAATAACCTCACTTGTTTTAATCGAGATTTCTTGAAGGATGGATCGGCCGCATTGTTGTTCGGGGTTTCTGACCCAGTTATTTGACGAGGATGTTGTTTTTCCATCGGTTTTATTATTAACGACTAGTTTTTGAGCTCATTCTGTCTCGCTTTTTTTGGATCTAGTCTCCGCCTGATATAGACGATGTTTGCTAAACGTAAGACAAGTTGGTTCGAGAGATATAGCTGTAGTAGTTGTAGCAAGAAGTTTAAGGCTATAGGTAAGAAACCGACGTGTCCATTTTGTCGGTCGGAAGACTAAACGAAGCTTTCTGATTAGTTGCGAAGAGACATAGGAGACAGCGGAATAACAAGCTGTCATCACACCGAAGCTGTCGTCGCACCGCAATTAACTATACATCTATACCAATCACCGGATGCGGCACATACGGTTCTTCAAGCAACGCAATTTCTTCAGGTGCTAACTTGATCGAAAGGGCAGCTATCGCATCTTCGAGATGAGACATTTTCGTAGTACCGACAATGGGGGCTGTTACCGGTTCCTTATGAAGCAACCAGGCAAGTGCGATTTGAGCCCTTGGTGCACCTCGTTTTTCCGCTACCTCCGCTAGCCGTTCAACTACTTTTCGGTCTAACTCGGCCGTTGCGGCGTAAAAATTTTTGCTAATTTCATCAATTTTCGAACGAGCAGTTGATGCTTCCCAATCACGTGTCAATCTTCCTGCTGCAAGCGCGCACCACGGAACCACACCGATTTTTTCCTCCTTACAAAGCGGCAGCATCTCCCTTTCCTCCTCACGGTACATGAGGTTGTAATGATTCTGCATCGCCACAAACCGGGTCCATCCATTTTTCTCAGCTATATATTGCGCCTTCATAAACTGCCACGAGTACATGGAAGAAGCACCTATGTATCTTGCCTTCCCAGCCTTTACAACGTCGTGCAATGCTTCCATCGTCTCTTCGATGGGAGTATTGTAATCCCAGCGGTGGATATAATAGAGATCTACATAATCGGTTCCCAGTCTCTTAAGGCTCTTATCAATTTCACTCATAATTGCCTTTCTGGAAAGCCCGCGACTATTTGGACCTTGATGCATTCGGAAAAAAACCTTCGTCGCGAGGACAATTTCATCCCGATTTGCATAATCCTTTAAAGCCCGTCCAACAATTTCTTCGCTCGATCCATGTGAATACATATTCGCCGTATCAAAAAAATTGATACCTAACTCAAGCGCTTTTTTAATAATTGGACGACTGCGTTCCTCATCAAGTGCCCATGGAAATAATCCCTTAGCTCCTATGCCAAAGCTCATACAGCCAAGACAAATCCTTGATACATCCATGCCGGTATTTCCAAGTTTCACATATTTCATTTAATTGAACCTCCTTACAGCCGTTTCATCCTTCTGAACGCAGTTGCCACCGTTGGGAGCGTCACGTTAAACGTCGTTTTCTTACCGTCGTCGCTCTCAAACGTGATCGTGCCGTTAAGCGCTACAGCTCAATTAACTCGTATGATCGCGAACCGAGTCCAATCTCCTCTCCGTATGCAAGTTGAAGCATCCCATCGGTTTCACCCCAGACGCCCGTGAACTTATCCTCCCCGGGTGCTAGATTTCTCGTGAGACGGGTGCCCGGCAAGCCTTGTTGCTTGTTAACGAGGTCAACGCTCGCGGCGTCAATTGCCACGGGATCAGTGGATGCCAAGATGCCAATATCTGGCACGATCGGCGCGTCGCTCCAGGGAACGCAGTCGCAGTCGGGGGTGATCTGCAAGAGGAAGTTAAGGTAGCCGACGGCGCGCTTGCTAGACGTTGCGCCAAGCGCATACTCCGTGAGCATTTCAATAAAGGTACGCCCGTATCGTTCCAAGTCAAAGCTGATGGACGACGTCGTACATTGCATCATGCAATCGCCGCATCCAGCGCACAGCTCGCGGTTGATGCGTGAAACGCCGTCTTCAAGCGTTATGGCACCGCGTGGGCAGACTTCAACGCACACGCCGCACGCAACGCAGCCGGCCTCGTCCACAATCGGCAGCATCCCCTTGTGCTGGTCCATCTTCCCTACGCTTGGGGCGCACCCCATCCCCAGGTTCTTTATAGCGCCGCCAAACCCGGCAAGCCCGTGTCCTTTGAAATGCGACATAACGATCATGCTCGGGGCTGACAGGATACCCCCTGCAATTTTAACGCTTGAAAAATGCTTTTTTCCGATCTGTCTGTCCTCGTACCATTCGCCGGCAAGACCGTCAGCGATAACCAGCGGGGCGCCCACGACCGCGTAATCGAACCCGTGCTCGATGGCGGTGTTCATGTGGTCGATCGCGTTCTGTCGTGAGCCTGTGTAGAGCGTGTTCGCGTCCGTGATGAACGGCTTGCCCCCACAGGCCTTTATCTTATCGACTACTTGCCTGACGAACGCTGGGCGTACGTATGAATCGTTCCCTTCTTCACCAAAGTGAAGCTTGATCGCCGTTGGCGCGTCGACCGTAACAAGATGATCGAATTGTGCCGCGTCGAACAGCTGCTGGACGCGAGCGACGGCGCTCCCGTCACTTCCTGCCTTGAGACGGGCGAAATATACCTTGCTTGCCATGATTATTTCTCCTTACCTAACTCGAATAAATTTATTTTGCCATACCGATTTTCCGCAGCCAGTTTTCCACATCGCTCTGCGCGGAACCCGCATAGGCGCCATGGACAGCTAGGCCCTCCAAAAGCCTTGCCTGCGGGCAGATTCTGGCAATGTCTTGTTCGCTGCTGCCCATACCGCTGCCCTCATGGGTGCAGAACGGGATAATGGTTTTTCCTGCAAAATCATATTCCTCCAGGAACGTGAACACCGGCATGGGCATCGTGCCATACCAGTTAGGATAGCCCAGGAAAATCACGTCGTAGGCATCCATGTTCTCCACATGGGCGGT
>DASVJT010000004.1:0-7101 GCA_036385775.1 archaeon | reverse complement strand
GCCTGAAGAGCCTCTTTCGGGGTCAAATGGGGCATACTGCCCACCATGGTCGTCTGGTGTGCTGGAAATACAGACATCATAATAAATTTGTTGTAAGCGTTCAAATAGCTTTCAGCTGTTCTATATTTTGCCGTGGTCTATAATTGTTAAGGCTGTTTGGCCTCCCCCGGTTCAAAAGGGTCTAGTGTTTGGGCCAAAATAAATTCATGTTACCTTTTAGTAGTGCAGGGCTGTCGTTTAACCATCCGGGCTGATATCTTCTTTAAACGTGCACTTCCTTAGATTGACCACAATTTCGGGGGCGATTTGGTCATATTTAGCGCATTTTGTACCTTGCTCGTGGAGCCTACAGAAATAACATTGTGGTATCATAGCCGTCATAATCCGGGCACCCCCTAACCGCGTAGCTAAGCGTATTACAAAACGCTATTCTATGAGCTAGACTAAATATATTTGGCGCCTGGGATTTTATGAGAATATCAACGTCTTATTGCTGCTCTTTGCGGTGATGGAGACAAACTTCACTCTCTGAGTATGTTTACAGGGTGGGAACTGTTCAATTTTAAAATTTAACCTGTCAAAGCTCTTTGTTGAAGCAATAAAGTGCACACTATCATCTATGTAGGATGCCTGCAGTGGAAACGAATGTGACTCTTAAATGAAAAATAAGCCACATAAATAGTTTCTCGTTTAACCTTCATCGAACATTTTATATGTGGTCAACTATAACTTTTGTTGCAACGTCACAAGCATGCTCTAGCCCGAAAATGTACGAAAGATAGATACTGTTGCTAATATTTGCCAATCTTTGATGTAATACATTCACATCGTGCGCAAAATTACGATTTGATTTTGACTCTAACAGAACATTACCAGTCTGAAACGGAGGTTTATTGTTCATGAACAAGATCCGTCTTGCCTTGCCAGGGGTGCTAGCACTCCTTCTGGTAGCAACTATAACGGCGCCCGCAACCGCGGCTTCTACGCAGTCCACAGCGACACAGACGCACCCTATTGAATATCAAATTGGCTGTGGGCAAGCGATGATATGGGATGGCTCGCTTGAGTACTTCAAAGAACACGGGTACTCCACGGTTCATCTGGTCGTTCGTGATCAGAAGACGTACCAAGCAGAGCTCACAAAGATCAAATCACTCGGCATGAAGGGGATTATTGATATTGAAATCCCTATTTGGGACGGCGGCAGGAAGAAGAACGTCCCAATCGAACAATTCGCTCCGTACTTTAAATCCCTCAAAGCAGCAGGCTGGGAATATGTCGCTTCCGAAGGCGGTCGTGAAGGTGACGCAAATTATATTGCGCAATACTTTACGGGCTACGTTAACTACAACTGCGACCAGTGCGGCTTATGGAAGAATATGCACCTACAGTCAGGCACGGTGATGAACAGCTGGGAGAGTTTTTATCCGCAGGAGTGGAAGTATATCCAGCAGGGAACAAAGGAATCGGCCGCGGTAGGTAAGAAGAACGGAATCCTTGCAGGTGTGTGGGGTGGATCTAGCAACCCCATTCGCCAAAACTCGCTAAGTGGTGGTTCACCGAACTATAAGGAGATGTTTGACTGGTCATATGCGAACGGGGTCGGTTTCAACCACTTTCATGTATGGTGCAGCATAAGTTCGAATGGACTAGCTTCATACAGACAGTTAGGATTTGAGCAGATCGTCGCCGAGCTGCAAAAAACATATCCTGCCACAACATCAGCGTCGTCTGCAGCATCTGCTTCGAAAGCTACGCCAACGCCAACGGTAAAAGCCACGGTAACACCAACGCCTATGCCACCGATAAAAGCGGTAGCAACGCCAACAGCGACGCCAACGCCACAACTGGCAAAAACAGTTCCCGTCATAGCGGACGCTACTTCGACGCCCTCTCAAGTGACAGCCTCTAAGCTAGCATCTGCTACAGCAAGCGTTTTAAAAGTGCCAGGCAACCGCTCGGTTTTAGAGCTGTCTGTCCCAGCAGCTCAAAATAACAGCACCGCGAGCTTACCGCCGCAGTCCATACTAGAGTTCTCATTATTAGGAGTTGGCGCACCAGCGCTTATTGCAGGGGCGATTTATATTCTTATGAGGAAAAGGTAAAATCGCAAAACGAGGCACCTCTTGACGCTAAGCTGAAATTCCGGGTTATATCGAACCATCCAATCTCGTAAAGAACAAAATCGCAACTAAAACAATAACAAAGCTAGCTCTGTTTGTTTAAGCGTTAAGTTATGTTCAACTGACTCGACTGAAATTGTTTGAGCCTCAGTTATCGTTAGAAAATAATACCCAATCCACTCTCCGATTAGTCCAGCACGTATCTGAAATGTGCACTGTTCATAAGTTTTAGGGATACGCTTAACGACAACAATGAAGCGGATTAGAAGTCGCCAACGTGTCGTTCGGTAAATTCAGATTAAGAGGAATATCAGGCGTGAATTTCCGAGCGATTCCGTCAGAATATCCATTTCGCACTTTCACAGGAGAATAGACAGACGTCAGCCGGTTAAAAATATATGATCGTCCATATACGAGTGTTCTCTTTTGTATCTTTTATTACATCGATAACGACGCAGTGAGCTCGGTTTATTTTGACGGTGGTCCGCTTGCATAGTTAGGCCAAAACTATATCGACAACCCCAGGGTGCGTATGTCTCGAGACATATCTGCTTCGCTGGGACGTGACATAAACATGCACCTGTTTAAATAGTCGCCGACAACATCCAGGTCGATATTATTTCACGTAGGCAAACGCCAAAAAGTGTCGTTTTTGCGTTTGATAACATCCTGTTGCGTCGCGTAAACCACTCCGAAGCTCTCAACGCCAGGTCACATCTACGGGCTTTCGCACAGGTATTCGGTTGTTTTTTTAGTTGGGATTGAATTGTTATTCCGCTTCTTATGATCTTATTCCGTAGTCACTCCGTCGAATTCCGCTTCATTGGCTTCGGCTTCTTCCTTCGTAGCGCGTACGATTCCATCCTTGTGATGTGCCGGGGAGTAGATCGTATAGAGTTTCAGGTCTTCTATTTTCGAAGTGTTGATGATATTGTGCTGTGCGCCGGCGGGCACCACCACCGCAACTCCGTCACTGAGTTCATATTCGTTGCCGTCAATTACGCACTTTCCCTTCCCTTTCTCGAAACGGAAAAATTGGTCGTTTTCCTCATGTACTTCCATTCCAATGTCTTCTTCGGGCTTAAGGCTCATAAGTACAAGCTGGCTGTGCTTTGAAGTATAGAGTACCTTGCGGAAATTGCCATTTTCCAGAGTTGTTTCCTCGATATCAATAGAAAATCCTTTCATATTTTGTAATTAATATTGATTCTATAAAGCTTCGTTCTTGAGCAAGATCCCCTAAAACAAGAATTAGTTAAAAGTGATATTTGCCTGGCTACGACGAATTTTGCATTCAGTGCAAGCAATCAAATATGAAACACCAGTTAACCTACATAAGGCTCAGGCGTTTAAGCTCCTTCACAATTCGATCGACCGCATTAGCCGCGTCTTCGGGCACTCGACCGCCCGTGATCACCAGTTTGCCCGAACCGAACAAAAGAACGACCACTTTTGGTTCCGACAACCGGTAGACAAGACCGGGAAACTGCTCGGGCTCGTACTCAACGTTCTCCATCCCAAGACCGAGGGTAACCGCATTTAAGTTCAAAACTGCGTGTAGATCCGCGGACGCAACGATGTTTTGCACCTTGATCTCAGGCGTACCCTTGACATCGATGCCGATATTTCTGAGGCTTTGAAATACTTTTTCCATACCCCTGTATACGTCATCGATGCTCTTTGCGCCAGTGCAGACGATCTTTCCCGATCGAAAGATGAGTGCAGCGGTCTTCGGGTTCTTGGTACGGTAGACAAGGCCCGGAAAACGTTTAGGATCGTAATCTACGCCATCTAAAGCAAGCGTTGCCTTCTTCAAGTCTATTTCTTGTCCAATTCCGGTGGAAGCAACCACATTTACAATTTCAATATTGTATAGTTCATTAGTGTCTCGTGCTTCAACCATACTCTTTATTCTTCACTGTTGGTATATCTAAGCTATGCTGGAGAGTGTGGAGCGCAAGAAAGGGGATAAGACACAACGTTTTTTTTAAAGATCTGTTCATTAACCCGATTTGAATTCTAAGCCTTTCCTATATTGCGTAAACATTATACACATTTTCCGGCACGGATGTTTATAGTGCTTCCAATCTTGCCCCTTTGTTCCTCTTTTCACATGCATCTTTTTCACTAATATCGCGGAAGAGAAACGCAGTTAGACTTTGAACAAGTATAAGTCGATGCTTGACGGGAAAAACTCCCGTCAAATATGTCTCCTACAAAAGGTGTAACAGTTGTTGCTTATTACGGTATACCATACAATGCGATACTAAATCAACGTTGGGATTTGCATCATAAGATGCGCGCAGGGCATTCGGTGATTATTTTTAGTTATTGAATCCGATGGCGGCAGGGTTTTCTTGCCTATATACTTAACTAAATATATCTAAATATCTATATAAAATATATTTTATAAATTATTAGGGGGTCATTACGTTTGCCTGCGACGATTCAACGCCGTTGGCAGCCTTAACGATCGTCGGCTGATTTTTTAAAAGTGTTACCATTTTGTTACCATTTTGTCACCATTTTTATGTAACATATATCCCACCATGAGAACATCACCCATCTTTGATGGTGTAACCTAAGTAGAAAACAGCACTAAAGTTACACAAAATCTCAACCTAGGTGCTGAGCGTGTAGGCGAGCCATAGGAGGCCCCTTAGAACATGCAAGTGCTTAGCACACACGAGGCACTGGATCGCCTAACGGCGCGTCCACAAAGCGAGTTCCGCCGATCGCCGTCTTCATCAGAACCCTGTGGCCTTCATTTACCTCACCAACAATCGCGGCGTTCTTCCCGTACTTAGTCTTTCTAATAGCAGCGAGCACTACTTCTGCGCTCTCCGCTTCAACGCCGACGATCGCTTTGCCCTCGTTAGCCACTTCAAGCACATCGATACCAAGCATCTCGGCAGCTGCTCTAATAGAAGGATTAATAGGCAACTGCTCCTCTTCAAGGAAGATCTCAACGCCGCTTTTATGCGCCATTTCGTTAAGCGCGCTCGCAACGCCACCCCGTGTCGGATCCTTCATTGCCGTTATTGCAGCCCCATCTGCCGCGTCTAACGCGGCCTTTACGGTGCCCCAGATCGGCGCAACGTCAGAGCGCAGTTCGGTCCTAAAGTGAAAGTCCTCCCGCTTAGCGAGCACTGCAATGCCATGATCGCCAATCGTGCCGGTGATGATGATTTTGTTCCCCGGTACAAGGCCGCAATCCCGCACCGGTTTTTCTACAAAGCCGATCCCCGCAGTGTTGATGATGATCCCATCAAGCGCTCCCTTTTCCACGACCTTCGTGTCACCCGTCACGATAGCCACATCGACCTCCTGGGTCGCATCATCCATCGACGCCACGATCTTACGCAAATCGCTGACGGCGAACCCGTCCTCCATAACGATCGCACTCGTCAGTGCAAGCGGCGCTGCGCCCATCATCGCAAGGTCGTTTACCGTTCCAGACACTGAAAGCCGCCCGATATCCCCTCCAGGAAAGAAGATGGGCTTAACGACATGCGTATCCGTCGTAAAAACGAGAAAACCGCCTTGCGCGAGCGGAATGGCCGCCCCGTCATCTAACGATTCCAAACCAATGCCGCCGGCGTTCTTGTTTTTGATCTTCGTCAAGACGCCAGCGATCAAGTCGTTCATCATCTCGCCGCCCGCGCCGTGAAGCAGGCTGACGTTCTTATCAATCTTTGTGCGCTCAGTTCGCATGATCCAGTTGCCTCACTGTCTAGGCCTCGTCTTCGAGTTCGACCTCAAGATGCTTAACACAAATGTCCCTGCCAGAAAGCAGCTCGTAAAAGCCCCCACATTTAGGACAGACATAATCCTCATCGCCCAACGCGCCCTCAAAACCGCACGCACACTTAGCAACCGCGGGCAGCGTTTCGACAATCATTTCTGCGCCCTCAAAAGGGCCCCCCTCAGTGATAATCTCAAAGGAGAACTTAAGCTGCTCAGGGTTAACCATCGCGAGCTGCCCCACTTCGACGGTTACTGAGATAAGCCGTTTTACCGGCTGACTTTTCACTGTCTCCGTCACAACGTCGACGATGCCCGACGCAAGACTAAACTCATGCATTTTCCTGCTCGAGCTCTTCTATCTCCTTAAAAATCGCCAACGTTTCCAGAGCGTCCTCCTTGCTAAGCTTCTCAATGGCGAAACCGACGTGGATTAACACGTAGTCCCCGGGACTGACGTCCTCAACGAGGTCCAAACTTATCTCCTGTTCTAAACCCCCGTAATCGACGACGCCCTTATTCCCTTCAACCTTAATAACTTCGGCAGGAATTGCCAGACACATGTAGATTAACTCCTATAACAAGTACCAATAAGAAGCTCGCTGCGAAACGCTCGGGCAAGAACGCCACTAAAGCTTCCGTTCACTACGTAATTCTTTCTCGCGAGCCATATATAGCTTACCTCGACCTGCTCGGCCACCAACGCGCTAAAAGTTTTTTAATGAAGCGCTCACTATATCCCTTATCGAGCGACCGGCCGTAAGACGGTGGTCCTTTTGACGTTTTGTCCGTCGCGAGGCGGAGATATACCAGCATGAGCAACCCAGTCGAATCATTGAAACGCTATGAGTTTAAACGCGTCATCGAGAACCTCGAGGGCAAGAAGGGACAGGCTACCGAACTTATCACCATCTACATTCCACCTGACAAGCAGATCTCAGACGTGGTAAGCCAGCTCAAGGACGAATACGGACAGGCGTCCAACATTAAATCAAAGAGTACGCGGACCAACGTGCAAAGTGCGCTCTCATCAATTCAGTCTCGGCTCAAGTACTATCGCTTTCCGCCGGCAAACGGGCTTGTGATTTTTACAGGAACCATCTCACTCGGCGGTGACAAGACAACGATGGAAACGCTCGTCGTCGAGCCCATTGAAACGGTAAAGTCATACCAATACCGCTGCGATTCGACATTCAACCTTGAGCCGCTCAAGGACATGCTTAAAGAGAAGGAT
>DASVJT010000003.1:0-5070 GCA_036385775.1 archaeon | reverse complement strand
CGGCGTCAATAAAGCAGTAAATATACCGCCCAAGTCCTCAAACGACAATAGCACTCAGGGCAACGCGTCTTCAGCACAATCAAGTGGTTCGACAAGCAATCCACTGCCTGGTTTTGAAGCAGTTTTTGTCGTTGCAGGATTAACTTTTGTGGCATATTTGATGAGTAGAAGGCGATAGATTGCTTATCTCAGCGAGATCGACTTTTTAGCTTCCTACTGTTAATCGCTTCCAAACGCTTTAGCATTTGAGGCATTTGGTAACAATGAAACAGCGTAAGCTTGAAATCATCCTCGAACAGGCGAAAGTGTTCGATTCTCCTTCTGCTGAGCTCGAACAATATTATACGCCTGCAACGGTCGCTGCGCGACTTCTCCACTTCGCTTTCTTGCGAGGCGACATTGCTTGTAAGCGAGTGGTTGATTTGGGTTGTGGAACTGGCGTTCTTGCTCTAGGTGCAGCCTTGTTGGGGGGAGAAGCGACAGGCGTCGATTCAGACGATCGAGCTCTGGAGATCGCTCAAGATAACGCTAAGGCGCTCGATGTTGATGTAACTTGGTTGAAAAGTGACATAGGAAGTTTTGATGGTTCGTACGATACCGTCGTAATGAATCCGCCCTTCGGGGCCCAGAAGCGGCACAGCGACAGGCCGTTTTTGCGTAAGGCAGTAGGTGTAGGTCAAGTCATCTATTTGCTTCACAACGCTATAGTAAATGGCTTCGTGAGGCACTTCGTTGAGCCGCATCGCGTTACTGACGCAATATCTGTGAAGCTACCCATTGCACATACCTTTAAGTTTCATAAAGATGAAGTACGATATGTGGATGCGATAATCTATCGAATTGAAGTCGCACATTAATTTTCTTGTATTAAATCTGGGACAGGAAGGAAAAGGGTAAGAAATGACCGAAATAGTCGTTCCAGGGGACCTTATAGGTGCCTCCGAGGAATACTTAGCAGGCGAAGGAACCTACGAAGAAAGAGGTAAAATATTCGCTGTAATTACTGGGAAAGTCGAAATCAACAAAGAAGACCGAACGGTTCGGGTGCTTCCAATGATGAAGACGCCACCGGTCTTAAAAGTGGGCGACATTGTGGTCGGGCGTGTCGTTGACCTCAAGAATGCCGTCGTCCTTGTTGACATTGCTCGAATAAAAGGTTTTGAAAACCGCGAAATTGCGAACGCAGATCAAGCAGCTATTCATATTTCAAACGTTAAGGATTCGTATGTTGCAAAGCTTGATACGGAATTTAACCAGCAGGACATCATCAAAGCGAAAGTAATTGATGAAAAGAGTTTGAGGTTGAGTACTGTTGAAAAGGATCTAGGCGTGATTAAGGCGCTCTGTGCGAGATGTCGAACGCCGCTCCTGCGGAAGCAAAATAAGCTTGAATGTCCAAGCTGTGAACGGATCGAAACGCGAAAGATCTCAGAAGATTATGGGACTGGCATAATCTAATCTTCGATGACTATTTTTGCCATAAGAATTTTTTAACCGGGCTTGTTACAATGAATCTTAAGATTATTCGCGTCACAGAGGATGAAGCAGAGATAGAGTTTCTTGATCAAGGCCATACATTCTTGAACATATTGAAATACTCCCTCCTTCAAGACCCGCACGTCGAAACTGCTACGTACGACATAAAGCACCCGATGATTAGCACTCCAATATTCCATATAAAAACAGACTCCGCGGATCCTTTAAAAGCGCTACGGGATGCTTCATTAAGGTTAAAAGACGAGTTTGAAACGCTGCTGGGACTTATTCGGGTGCAATCTGAAGGGTTTGCCTGATTGCTGTCTTCAGTTTGATGAGACACATCACACTTGATGATGGGACAGTAGTTGACTTAACAGTCGCGCGTGAGGATGATTACGACTATGGGAGGTATGAATACCTGTACGCGTGGCTATGCAAAGTCGACCAGTATCTTGCTAAGCAATATAAGCTGGAAGATCTCATCGACAATAAGGCACAATGGCTCCACAACCTCGACAATAACAAGATTACATTGCTAAGTATCCATAAAGACAAGATCATAGGTACAGCTACACTAATCTTAAACGAGCCTCAATCACGAGCCTCTCACGTCGCTTCTTTTGGTATTGCAGTTCACCCTGATTTCCAGCGAAAAGGTCTTGCCAAACAGCTCCTTGCTGCACTAGAGCAGGTCGCTCGCGATCAGGGCATTAAGAAAATCGAGGTTAATTTTTATGACGGAAATCCAGCAGAAGCACTGTATCAGTCCTTGAATTATGACTTTGAGGGAAGAAGACTAAAGAAAGGACGATTGAACGACGGCACCTATGTCGATGAAATTCTGTTATCTAAGTTTATTAAAACTTTTTGAGCAAGCGTAGAAAGTTTATTCTTGCGCAGATAACGGTCGTGGTTTAGCGCCTAAGATTACATAAAGTGTCTCAAAAAAGAATTTGCGTTCAGCAAGAGTCCTCACAATCTCGAACTGGGCTTTCATTCTCTCGTTGACTTCTCGGTAACCAGTGAGCGAAGAGATCATCATAAGCACGCGCCCATGGTTGGTTAAGTATCGCCCAATTTGTGCGAGAAAACGCATTATAACCTCCCGACCTTCGGCACCCCCGTCCCAAGCTTGAGTCAGCCAGTCACACGGTACGTTAGTATCTGTGGGGAGGTAAGGCGGATTAAAAATGATCAAATCAAATCGACGATTGAGGTCGCAAAAAAGATCGCCTTGAATTGCTTTAACGCCGTTTAAAGTGGCATTTTTGACAGCTTGTGGATTTATGTCAGTCGCTATCACACTATGAGCCGAACCTGCGACAACTTTAGCGATTAACCCGCATCCCGTGCCTATTTCCAAGACCGAGTCAGTGGGGCGCACCACGTCGAGCGCGGCGTCGGCGAGTAGAAACGTATCGTCACACGGCTCATACACATGAAAAAGCACCTTTAGTTGTTCTCCGCGGTAGCATATCTCTTTTGAAGTTGAAAGGTTATTTAGAACCATCCTCTAATCGTGACCCAATGACTATGCGGTTTAGTTCCTTTTTTATCGCTGGCCTAATTTGAAAAATTCATCCGACAACGCTGCAATTTTTTCGGGGGGCAGTTCATACGGCCGTAGCTGTAGACAACGTAGCGGTAGCTTAGCGATGAGTTGGTCTACGCTTTGTACGTTAAGCAGCTGTGCTGCTATAGCGAGTGCAGCTTTAAGTTTCTTGCGTCTCTGTGTAAAAAGCGCGCGAACGAAGGTGTGGAAGAAAAGCTCATCAAGCACGTCAAATTGTGGTCCCACTGGGATTAGTTTTACTATGGTTGAATCGACCCGTGGTCGCGGCTTGAATGCGGTGCTCGGGACTTGCTCCAATACCTCAACTTCTGACTTGTAACTGAGGCATACCGTGAGGCGGCTGTAATTCTTTGTGCCTGGCACTGCGACCATCCGTTCTGCAAACTCTTTTTGGTACATCAGAACCGCGCAAACGAACGGATGTCTCAAGAGCTTGAATGTCACTTGGGATGAAATCTGATATGGCAAGTTTGAGACCGTTTTGTCAAACGGTGGAAACACTATCCGCAATGCGTCGCCATGAATCACTTCGACACCCGGAATTGTGCGAAGTCGCTCAGCCAGTTGCCAATCTGCTTCAATGACCGAAAGTTTGCGGCATTTTGTTGCAAGCTTCCTGGTTAAGTTTCCAGTACCCCCGCCAATCTCTAAGATGGTTTCAGTTGGCTGAATGTCAGCGTAAATGAGAATCCGTTCGATAATCCGGTCATCAACTAAAAAATGTTGACCCCATTTAACCTTATGATATTCCCTATCGATTTCACGGGGCATTGAATGCTTGAGCCGTTGCACCCATCGTTATTTCGCAAAAAATTTATATTTAGCGTGTTCGTCCTTAAGTTCTTCCTCTATTCTTTTTGCGATTACTTTTTCAGGGTGATATAATCCTTTGATTCTATGCGAAATGTCTTCGAAACTCTCGAAGGGCTTTTTTTTGCGTTCTGAGAGAATCTCCCACATCAGCTTCTTACCTACACCTGGGAGAAGCGCTATGGTGTGTAAACGTGTTGTTATAGGCTGCGCTTCGTTGAAGAAATTCACGAACCGCGGCTCTTGCTCCTTGACTATCATTTCAAGCGCGTACGGCAACTCTACTTTCGCTCCGTGCGTGAGTTCTTTATAGCTCACCCGCCTTTTGACGTGATCAATCTCGCTTTGCTCCTCTTCCCCTATATAAAGGCGGTCATAAGATTGCGGAATGAAGCCCTCACGAGGTATGAGTTCGAGGAGCGTAAAGTTGCCCTCACCAACAACGTGCACGATTGGTCTTTTCTTATAAACAGGATGGGGATCGTCAGGGTGCCCATGCGGTAAGAAGTCTAAAACGCGGACATATTGCTCTCTCTCCCCTCTCATTCCCCTCGCCCCACACCTTAATAAAAGCGTGCGATAATATCGAGTATTTCGTCTAGTTCTGCCTCTGTAAGCGAGAACCGTTCTTTTGCGTAAATAGACCGTACCTCGTCTTTAGAAAGCGGTAGTATATCGGCAATTCGAACTGCAATCTCCTCTTTCATCTTTTCAAGACTCTTTAGCTCGTTAACAAGTTGTCGAGATTGTGAAGCTGTGAGTTTTGCGAAAGTATTGACGTGGTCAAGCGCCCGTCTAAATTCATAAGTGAACTCTTCTTCAGAACGCGGGGTCGTGAGTTCAATGAAAATCTCTTTGACCTCAGAGAGCGTTAGGCGCTCCTCTTCTAAAACGGTCTTTACGATCATTATATCTGTTTCTGCGCTTTCAAATGTTGTGGACGTGCTATTATCGTTTTAACAGCATTGCCGTCAGTTACTTTTACCACATATGCGTTGCCACGTTGCTCGACTACTGTACCAGTCCTACCGTGGAATTTTGGATTGGGCATACCCTTTTGGACGCTCGGGTCGAGGTCGATATGAACTCTCTGTCCAGATTCAAAGCTCCTTATTGCGTGACTAACAGGAGCGATTCCACGTTCACGTATGCTCTTCTTCAGTTTGTATCGCGTCTTCCTTCGCTCACCGTGTGACCTTGGCATTAGA
>DASVJT010000002.1:0-6544 GCA_036385775.1 archaeon | reverse complement strand
CATCTCCCAGACACCCGCCTGTTCGAATATCGATGACAGCGCAGACGCGTTCATCGTCCGCTTGCCAGTGGCAGCTGCAACGTGGTTAACCGCTACATTTCGCAGTGAGTAACCGTACCCTTCATCTTTCTGCGGGGTCTCAAGCATGGATTTCACCATACCGCCCACGGCGTCGAGTGTCTGTGGGTACTCTCCCCAAATGGCCGCCTTGACCATCGGCGCTTGGAACATGTCCACGTTGAACATGCTGATAATCGCCTCAGTGAGCGCGCTGCTTGTTGCAGTGGTGCCTGCGACATAAGTTGCTCCAGCGTCGAGACGTGCTGTCGGTATTTGGACCATAAGCTGCTTTCCGTCGCCAAGGGGCTTGACGACCGTGTCGTCGCCCGCACTTACCATTATAAGGTCCTTGACCTTCTCCGAAAGAGCGCCGACGTTGCCCACGAGGTCCAGGTTCAACTCGCGACCGAGTATCTGTTTACCCTTGCCGCCCATTTTACCGGTCATCAAAGCGTTTTGGATACCACCAAGATTAACGGCCACCGTTCTTAAGGTGGTGTTGATAATCTTCTTGATAGCCGGGTTCACCATCGGGCTAAGCGCCTCGAGTGGTATGTTGGAACCAACTTTTTGACCTTTGTCGTTATGTAAATCGACTTTGTCTTCAAATTTTGGCATTCTATCCCTCCACAGGGTCAACTGCCACACGAACAACTACTGTATGCTGTAAACCATGACTGAAAAATAGCTGAATACAACTCGACCGTAAAACGATAAAGAGTTGTATGTTTTACTTAGCATGGAGCGTACCCTGGGTTTACCTTAAAATCATTTTAATAGTTTATTAAGCTTGTGCTGGAAAACAGCCGAGCGGTAAAGAAATATTTTCTGCGGATATTTTTGTAAAAAAACCCGAAAAAAATTTTATTTTATTTAGTTAATAAAAATATTGTAGTTACCGTTTTTTTAAACTCAACGGCCGTAGATCACTCAAAAGTTATATATGTAACCAATCTTATCTCGCCTTTGAATATGAAGGTATTAATAAGTCCCAAAGACGAATTTGAGGCGAAAGCGGCAGTAGATGGGGGCGCAGACATCATAGACGTTAAAAACCCCGATGAAGGATCACTCGGCGCTAACTTTCCGTGGGTAATAAGACAAGTTCGGAACCTTGTACCTCAATCCATAGAAGTCAGCGCAACGATCGGTGATTTTCCGCATCTCCCTGGCTCTGCCTCGTTGGCTGCACTAGGCGCAGCTGTGTCTGGGGCTAATTACGTCAAAGTAGGACTGAAAGGATCAAAAACTCTAGAAGAGGCGTTTTTTTTAATGCAACATGTAACGAGAGCGGTGAAGGAATACGACTTAAATACCAAAGTCGTTCTCGCAGGGTACGCAGACTATCATAGAGCGGAGACTCTCGATCCCTTTCTGCTGCCTGAAGTTGCCCGCGGTGCTGGTTGCGACGTCGTTATGGTCGATACGTTCATCAAGGATGGAAAAAGGTTGTTTGATTTCATAGACGAAGCTACTTGTAAGCGTTTTATCGAAAAAGGGCACGAACAAGACTTAGAAGTTGCCCTTGCAGGATCCATCAAAATGCAAGATATCCCCATACTAAAACGCATAGGTGCTGACATCATTGGAATTAGAGGCGCAGCTTGTTCACACGGCGACCGTTTAGCTGGAACGATAAAGGCGGAAAACGTCAAGGCCCTAATGGACCTTGCGAAACATTCATGAGCGCCTACTAAAAACGCTAAATAATTTGTTTGTCGCTTAGAAAACTATTACTTTTCACGCTGCCATGTTTATAATATGAGTGTAGACTATGCAGCTCTGTCAGACAAGCTCACGAGTGTTTTAGGTCTAAAAGGCTCACCCGTGGCGGTCAAACTTATTCGGACGGAATCACGCCTTCCAAAAGGGCTTGTTCATACAAACGAGGTACTACGCCATTGCGAAATGGTTCAGAAGGCGCGACGCGGTTCTAAATTCTACGCAACGGTCGAACAGCACGCGTGTAAGGGCGGCGCTGGAATGCTCGGAGTAATCGATATCCCAGAGAACATCAAATCCGGCGAATTTTACTACAAACTAGGAAGATTCTCTTCAATTGAACACGCAGCAGAGACCATGCAAGATATTCCCCAAGTCGATTTCAAGACCTATGCAACTGCTTACTCGCCACTTGCCGAGACACCTTTTGACCCAGACGTGGTCGTACTCGTTGTTGATCCTCATCAAGCAATGATGATCGCGCAAGCTAACGTTTACGAATTACATTCGAGGAACACTGCTGATTTCTCAGGAATTCAATCGATATGTGGAGATGCAGTCGCTGCGCCCCTTATGAGGGGTACTATAAACTTCACGCTAGGCTGCTCGGGTTCTCGCAAATACGCAAAGGTGAGCGAAGATGAACTTATAGTTGGCATCCCTATGAAGGTGCTCCCCAAATTGGCTGATGCTATCCAAAAACTTACCTAACCAGCGTATTCGAGCGCAATCGCGCGAAGGGGATGAACTGTACCGTCAAATTTCAAAAGAACAATTCGTCCACGCTGTGTGCAAAGTTTACGGACCGAATAGCTCACAGCAAGCGAGCTCCCTAATAAATACCGTGTTAAACTCTGCTAAAGCACGAGGATCGGTAGCAGTGGTTATACTCCCGTCCCTCTCTACGGATCTCCCTGAATAGTTAGCGCCCGCCTCTTGTAATTCTCGTCCAACGCTAGGGTGCGACGTCAACGTCTTATTCTTGACTATTCCAGCTGATATCAACACCTGTGGGCCGTGACAAACCGCGCCTATCTGTAATCCTCGCTTGTAGGCTTCGTTAACAACTTTTTTGACGCCCGGATCGTCCCTCATTTTTGACGGTGCTTTGCCGCCTGGTATGTAAAGGCCTGTAAAACCTTGAGCGTTAACGTCACGCACAAGCTCGTCGGGAATTACCGCCTCGTCGCCGTGCAGCCCTTTAAGCACCTCTTTCACAATGCTCGCAACGGTTATTTCAGCGCCTTCGAGCAAGAGCGCGCCTGCGACGTCCCGAAACTCAGAGTCATCAAATTCTGACGCCAACAATATGAGAACACGTTTGCCTTCTAATCTCTTGATAATTGCCATAGAAACCTGTTACTAACAGCTTACCAAAAAACTTGTCCACGCTTTGAATAACTTCTTTCAATAAATTCGCGATTTAGCCACTAATAAAAGGCTTTGATAAATGTCTGACTGATTGATGGCCGATATTTGAATCGATTAATCTAGTAGTTATTTAACTCCCATTTTTTAGAATACATGATGCTTTGATTTGAAGAGCCTAGTTGATGGCTAATTTAAATTACCGATGTTAGTATAATATCGCTCAAGTAGCTATCAACCGACATCAGTAGAAAGCAGACATCACCCTTTTTTATAACCACGTTGTAACCTTCGTTAGAATTTATTTTGTGATGGTAGGTGAGTCATGGAATTCACGCATATTAAGAACGGGAAAGCACAACAAGTAGATATCTCCGATAAACCGGTAGCTTCGAGGCGCGCTCTCGCGGAAGGTACTATAGAGCTCAAACCAGAAACAATTAGAGCGATTAAGCGAGGTTCGATCGAAAAAGGAAACGTGATAAACACCGCAACAGTTGCCGCTGTGCTTGCAACCAAGCAGACCTCGCTATTAATTCCGTTTTGTCATCCGATCCCTTTGACGAGCATTCAGGTGAACTATTCTCTAGAAGATTCAACGATCAAAGCAATAGTCGAAGTTAAGTCTGAAGGGCAAACAGGAGTTGAAATGGAAGCAATAACTGGCGTAAGCGTAGCACTTTTGACGATATGGGATATGGTGAAAAGCGTTGAAAAAGACGCAACCGGTAACTACCCTGTTACTAAGATTCAAAATATTCGCGTCTTAGAAAAGACTAAAATCGTAAAGTAAGTTGAGAATTATGGAGGCATTTTTTTTGTCTGGTGTGAGAATCATATCGGAGAAGTTAGTAACGCAGACAATTGCTTTGTTGATAGATGTCGCCAATCTGGGTAGCTTGCACGAAATGGTAGACTTGCTATGATAACCGCATCAGCGCAAGGAGCAGGCACCGTCATAAATGCTATCGCAACGCTCAAAGGCGCTGCATTTGGTATCAACCTAAAGACTTATTCAGAGGTTGAGATCGTCGACAACGGTATCAAATGCGAAATTGCTGACAACCCCACAGCCGATACCTCGCTTATAGCTGAATGTGCTCGCTTAATGCTTAAACGATTTGCCCTAAATGTTGGTGTTCATATCACTACGAGAAGCGAAATACCAATCGCAAGCGGACTGAAAAGCAGCAGCGCAGCGGCCAATGCGACGGTGCTTGGACTTACTGAAGCTCTCGAAATTGAGATCGAGCCTATCGAGATCGTTAAACTTGGCGTCCTTGCCGCGAGAAGAACGGGGGTGACAATTACCGGTGCCTTCGACGATGCCTGTGCATCGTTTTTCGGAGGGCTTGTAATTACCGACAATGAGCACGACTTGCTGTTAAAGCGCGTTGAATGGAATGCCGACGCACTGATATTTTTACCGCACACAAAGGCTTACTCTGCGAAAGCAAACGTAGCACGAGCAAAACTTCTCGCACCGTGGGTCGACATAGCGTTTGATTTAGCATGCAACGGAGCGTATGAAAAAGCAATGGTTTTAAACGGCCTGCTCTACTGCAATGCGTTTGGTTTTAGCACGGAACCTATGATATCCGCTTTGGCTGCCGGAGCAAAAGCTGTTACACTATCAGGAACGGGACCGTCATATATAGCGCTCGTTGACCGTGCATCGGCACAAACCGTAAAAAGAGAGTGGACGCAGCTTGAAGGGCTCATCATTGAGACGAAAACATCTAACAAAGGGGCAACGATAAAAGCTTTTTAAAGATTCGCTTACGTGCAGGCCAACATTCTTCTAATGCGAGAGATATATTCAAGCTAGATGATAGAAGAGGTGCGAAGTCAAATAGAGGCGATCGATGCGGACATCATCGCTTTAATAGCACAAAGAACAGACTTAGCTTCGCAAGTTTTGATTGCAAAAAGAGCGGACGGTTTCAAACAAATCAACGACGAAAAGCAAAACGAGCGAGTACTCAGCAGGGCCATTGACCTAGCGACTGAGCAAAATATTGACGCTGGCTCGGTGAAAGCAATTTTTGAGATTCTTATTGCGATGAACTTGGAAATGCAGCATGGCCTAAGTGGAGAAGGTAACCTGCCGTAACTCAACGGTCTGCGTGAAGAGAAGAAAGCCCCCGTCAATATGATTTATCAGAATAACGGTATATCTGTGAGCTTTGACGACGGGACAAAGTTTAGATTTGATCCACGGACGTACTCGCCAAACGAAATTAATCTGGTCTCACACGGACACTCCGATCACTTACCGACGCGCTGCAACGGCAAAAGCATCGTGATGTCGGAAGTCACACAGGCGCTCCTAAAAATCAGAAAAAGCGCCACTGCCGATATCCTAAATCATAGTTCAGTAACCGCACTTGATGCAGGGCACGTTATTGGATCACACATGTTTTTGCTAGAAGGCAATGCTACCATGCTTTACACAGGCGACTTTTGTACCAAAGAAAAGTTCTTTTCAAATGGGGCACAGCCTGTCAATGTGGATGTTTTAGTTGTCGAATCCACATTCGGAAACGAGCAGTATGTTTTTCCAGAGACAAAAAAAATAGGCGCTCAAATTCAAGAATGCGTCACTTCCTGTTTAGAGCACGATGAATCGGTGATCGTTCTTGCCTACCCTTTTGGAAAAGCCCAAGAGCTAACACAGCTACTTCAAGATTTTACGCCATTTGTTGATAGCAGTATTTTCAAGATTAATGAAGAACTGAAGAATTTTGGTTATTCGTTTCACCACCAGCTATTAAACGAAGAATCCGTCAAAGAATCACGAGAGCCGTTCGTGTTCATCTCGAGCGGGAACGCAAAGCAGATCGGTGGTCTAAGCGACCTGCCACGTGGAACAAAGCGAACACTTGCAGTTTCGGGGTGGGCGATTAATCGAGGTTTCAAATATTACCGAGGTGTGGACTATGCATTTGCATTGTCAGACCATGCTGATTTTCTCGACCTTATGACCTTTATTGACCGTTGCAACCCAGAGCTGGTCTATACGTGTCACGGAAATGCAAAGAGATTTGCGCGTCTTGTCCGCGATCGCCTCGGTATTGAAGCAATTCCGCTGGAAAAGGGACAACACTTTTTATCTAACTACGCTTAAAGACCTCAGAAAACAAAACCGCGGCCAGGCAATGGATACTCAAAAGCACATCTAACGAATATATATAACAAAGGCGTCAATTTACATATGGAGAGTACAGATGTCGAATACCAACGTAAACCAAATTAAGATATTAGATTATCTGAAAAAAGGGGTTACTCTAGGTAAACAGTTCTTTAAAAGTAAATCAATCGCACGTGAGCTAGGTTTGAGCACTAACGAAGTCGGCACAAATATAAGCATGTTAATCGACAACTCCGAAAATAT
>DASVJT010000001.1:0-10534 GCA_036385775.1 archaeon | reverse complement strand
CTGGCCTGCAGGAACTGCTTAATGGCCACCGTGAATGATGCACCCTCGACTAAGAACGAGATGCCGAGCACGATGTAGGCCGCCGTAGGATCGCCCATCTGGGCACCCGGCGCGACGTTGCGAATGTGCGAGAGGCCCTCGTATAGCGACATGCCTCCACCGATGCCGAATATGGAAACCGCCACGATGTGCGTCCAGAAGTAGAGCGACTTGCCATAGCCGAAAGGGTGGCTTTCATCGGCAGGCTGCTTGGCGCGATTCATTCCAAGCAGCACTAGGAGGCCGTTTCCAGTATCGACTAGTGAGTGGATACCCTCGGAAATCATGGCCGATGAGCCGGTTATTGCTGCTGCAACGAACTTGATGATCGCTATGAGCAAGTTGCCGATGATGGCCGCGACGACCGCTATTTTAGAATTGCCTTCTGTTTCCATGGGTTAGCTTTCCTTTAATGGAGGCTCCGACTGCTAGCACATTGTCCCATCGGCAGCAATCATTTGGCTTACTTTTACAATGCACAAATATATTATTTATCGATGTAATACTTTAAAAATCTGAAGTGTAATTGAGCTTTGAGAAGCACTAGAACGTTAACGTGTAGCGCATTGTTGTGCGGCTCTCACTCGTCATTGGGTGAGAAAAATAACCTAAAGTTCATGAAAGAAAGATACTCCTCTCAGTCCCTTACGGACATTCCAGGCGTAGGCAAGTCCATCGCCAATGATTTAAGAACTATTGGCATTCATAGGATTGATGATTTGAAGGGCGTTGATCCAGGGTGGCTATATGAACTATCCAACCAAGATGCCGGGACAATTCAGGACCGTTGCCTGCTCTACGTTTTCCGCTGTGCAGTTTACTTTGCGGAAACCCGGGATGGAATTCAGGACCCTGAAAAACTCAACTGGTGGTATTGGAAGGATAAGAAGTGAGTGGGTAATCCAGGGTCAAAATAACCTGTAACACAATTTTGCTGCCATGCAACAACGACGATAGCGCTACACCCGAACCCGTAATACGTAAGTGTTTGCGCGATCACGCGCCTTCTAAGCACCGCACCTTGATTGAAGGAGAACGAATCCTATGGAAAAAATGATTCTGATCGAGTTTCCATTTAGAAAGACGGGAATCCCCGCTACCCTCCTTATCAAAGAAGAACCCGAAATGTGCCAGACCGTGTGGGATCTTTTAGGCCAACCCATGAAGATGATATGCCACCACACTTTGTCCACGGGAGACTACTTCCATGGTTGTGGTCGGCCGCCAAAACATCCGATTGCCATAGGCTCACAGGCCGCCCCCCTCGGAAAGAAACGGCTTCTTCTCAGCCAACTGAAGCCAGGCTCCATCGTGTATAGTGGGGGACACGACATTGCGATTGCCTATGGATCCGATCTGACCGAGCCCTTAGTCGCGAGAGGGCCAGTGGTGGCAAGGGTCTCCAACGATTTTCTAGGAGAGCTCTATGAGGCAGGGAGAGGGGTCTGGAACGCCCAATTCATCACGCATCAGTTGCAGACGATCACGCTAAAAAGAAAGGATGTGTAAGTTGTGGCTAAGCACTGGCGAGAAGTGAAAAACGAAATCGAGGAGGAAATAGACCGAATCTGGTGGGAGGAGCCTGAGGAGGTCACGATGAGCCGACTCGGGATCTTCCCAAGTGGGGCAGGGACAGATGGCCAGGTGTTGGGGAACCTTTTGTTCCTTGTCGCAGATACGCAGGCTATGGGATGGTGGACCACCGAACCTGCGATCCGATCTGCGATCGCCGATCCTCTCTTTACACTTGAGCACTGCAAGCGAATGTGGAAGTACTTGACTGTGCACATGGCCAAACTTTTAGGTGATACCGCGCCACCCGAATGCCCTGCTCCGTGGTTGAATTTGCCCAAGCTTGTCGAGCTCTGCAATGACATTGTGGACTCCTTGGATACCGTTGAGACAAAGGAGGAGTTTGCCGACCTCATTTGGAGCTGGGAAAATTACATAAACAGATTGAATAAGTGGTTCTCTCTCGTGTTCCCCTGGCACTTGGGGCTTGGTTTTCCCAGGAGAGGACAAGATGAGATAAATGAGATGGCTCGTCTGTCTCGTATTTGGGAAAAACAGTGACTAATGCCGATGGGGGGCGCAACGCTAGCCGCTGGGCGCACAGCGTGCAGCGAAAAAACGAGGGCGTCAAGCGTGAGATGCATTGCTTTGTTGCGCGGAATTAACGTCAGCGGCCGACGGGCCGTGCATATGACAGATCTAAAAAAGTCTTTTGAAGAGCTAGGCTTCGAAAACGTGAGCACGTACGGCCAGAGTGGCAACGTTATTTTCGATTGTAGGCATACTGAAGTCGCGCAATTGGCTAGGCGCATTGAAGAAAAGTTAGGCGACGCCTTTTGGTTTTCGACAAACGTTATCATCCGGACGCAGCAGGAACTCAAGAGGATTATCGAAAATAATCCACTTATTCACAAACAAAACGTAGCAATCGACAAGCTGCACGTCACTTTTTTGTTAGACGCGCCTGACCCGTCTGTGGCTTCAAATCTTGACATAAGGCCGGACGATGGTGAGAAGTTCGCAATTGTTGGCAAAGAGGTGTATCTCTATTGTCCGAACGGGTACGCGCGGACAAAACTAAACAATGCCGCGTTTGAAAAAAAGCTGAACACTTTAGCAACAACGAGGAATTGGAAAACGACAAATAAACTCATTTCAAAATTAAAAGAGCTAGAAAGGGCTGCATAGGGCAGCAACGGTGCAGACTCGAAACTAGGGTAGTAGCTTTACACGTCCGGGTTTTCGATGTCCGGAAAGGCATCTTCGAATTCGAGCCTTCTGTCCGTGAGCTTATTGTAAACGATCACCGCTTCTCCTAAGCTGAGCGGCGTCAGTGCGGGGTCGTACTCTTCGTCGTCTCCAAAGAATGGCACTGTTTTTTCGTATTTGAAATAGAGCCCGTTAGGCGTCAGGAAAAGGTCAACGTTTTTGACGCCGCTTTTTAGCGTTTCAATGCAGAACTGATGTTCGTTTCGTGCAAGGAGTATTGCCGTATCCGTGTCGTACACCACGCCGCCAAACGCTTGTTTCATAGGTATACCTCATTGGGCTGAGATAGACTTAAGTTTTGTATGTGCGCTAAGAAAGTGAAATTTGAACACGAAATATAGAAAGTGATTACTTGCGTTTTCTTTGCTAGCTTTATGGGTCTGCAACCTCGGTTCTGGTTTAGGGCTCGTAACGCCCCTTTTTGGTCGAATTTTATAGGCGCGTGTGTCTCGGTCCATGGATGTCTCTATGTGAGCCAAAAGATCGGTTTATTCCTTAACTCGTGGAACATCATAGAGCCACTTTGCGAGCAACGCGGTAAGCCACGGCAACACGAAATAAGTAAGCAAAGCAACCTGTATGATCAATGAAATAAAAAATGCAATGGGTTGGGGTAGCAAACGGAGCGCGGGATTGAGGAGCGGCGTTATAAGCTGAGCCAAGATGAAAATGCTGACGGTGAGGACGAGCACCATCTTCCATCGTTGTGGTGACGTAGGATGGCGCGGATTAAACCACAGTGATAAACCCGCGGTGCGACGGATCGTGGCCGGGAGCTCGCTCATGGCGTCGGCACGGTCGATCAAGGCAGAGCCTGTCGTTGAGTGCTCCCACTGCATCATGCTCTTATAGCTTGCAAATCGGACAATAGTTACGAAGTCCCGGTCATCGTCCCTCTCGGGGCGTAAAAACGTACAGCCAAGATAACCTGGGAATCCCGACGCGTCTGCTGATATCTCTTTTTCAAGCTGTTCATAGGCCTTGGCAAAGCCACGTTTAATACGGCGCCGGATGACGACTGTGGTGGGCCCTGAGTCTGCACGGTCACTCGTTTTTGTCGTGCCATTCATGATCCGTCTTTTTCTAACCGTGTGTGTGCGCACAAAAGGACCGATCTAAAAATAAAGGGCGCAAGGGCGCGACAATCGCATCTTCAAAGCGGCTCGTATCCTATTCAGCCTCGAGCATTTGCATTAAAGGTTTCTTAAGGATGAGTACACGCCTTCCAACTCGGATGGCCGGCAGTTCGCCGTCTTCCACCAGTCGGTATGTGGTCGATCTGCTAATTCCTATGAGGCGCGCAGCATGCTCGACGGATAATGTCAGTGCTTCGTCTTTGTGGTGTTCTTTGGTCTTGTTCACAGGTACAAACGAAAAGGCGCTGAGCTAATTATATCTGTCGTTCTTATCTAAATATTAGTGGAAGAGTAAGGGTTCCGGCGCTTCAGCTAGTCGAACATCTCCTTTTAAAAAAAGCACTCTGTTTTGACTAAAATGAAATTTTTGACGTGCAACGCAACAGAATCGCAAGAGCTATGCATAAACGGTGCCCCTCATTCGCTAAAAGAGCTTCAAGATCGTAACGTACGCTACTCTCCTGAAACACACAGGACGAACGACCGGAGGTGTGTAGATTGTCAGTAATCGAAATTCACAGCTTGAAAAAACGCTACGGCAAACACGTTGCCCTTGACGGCGTCGATCTCGAGGTTGAGCGCGGTGAGGTGTTCGGCTTCATCGGCCCAAACGGTGCCGGAAAGACCACTACTTTGCGGATCCTGCTCGGATTGCTCCGCAAGGACTCAGGAACGGTCACGCTGCTCGGGGGCGATCCATGGCGCGACGCCGTGGCGCTCCATCGCCGACTGGCTTACGTGCCCGGTGATGTGAACCTATGGCCGTACCTCTCTGGTGGCGAGGTAATCGACCTCTTGGCTAGGTTGCGCGGAGGCTTTGACCAATCGCGACGTGACGAGCTAGTCGCACGCTTCAAACTCGACCCGACAAGGCAGTGCCGCACGTATTCAAAGGGCAACCAGCAGAAGGTTGCCCTGATCGCGGCGCTCGTCTCTAACGTAGAGCTGCTCATCCTCGACGAGCCGACTTTGGGATTGGATCCTTTGATGGAGGCAATATTCCGAGAATGCGTCGTCGAGGCCAAGGGGGCTGGTACGACCGTGCTTCTTTCGAGCCATATCCTCTCGGAAGTCGAAGCGCTCTGTGACCGGATTAGCATTATTAATGAGGGCAGAATCGTTGAGACTGGGTCGCTTGCCGAACTGCGCCACCTGACGCGCACCACAGTATCGGTCGAGACCCGGCGACCGATCACTGGACTCACCCGGCTGCCAGGCGTTTACAACCTCACAGTCGAAGGCGCCCACGCCCGGTTCAGCGTAGATGCCGACGCAGTCAATCGCGTCTTGGGGTACCTGATCCAATTCGACGTGCGTTCACTCACGAGCGCCCCTCCTACGCTCGAAGATCTGTTTTTGCGCCATTATAAGCTCCAGGAAGGCGTCACGAGATGAATCGGAATGCGTACACCGGCACGAGGGCGCTGCTCCGTCTGATCCTTCGGCGGGATTGGCTCGTGTTGTCGGTCTGTGTGATACTGCCGGCCCTCCTTGCGGTTGTCACAGTGGCGACCTTCAATCAGCTTCTTCCCTCAGCCGCATCGCTTGAAGCGTTCGTCTCAGAGACCGCGAACATCCCAGCAGAGGTAGCGCTGCTCGGGCACATTTACGCTCCAACCATCGCCGGGCTCACCGCGTGGAGATGGAGCGTCTATAGCGCAGTGCTCGTCGGGCTCGGCAGCGCTCTCTTTGTCGTTCGTCATACCCGTACGCAGGAGGAGGCCGGACGATTTGAACTGCTTGACGCGACTGTGGTGGGTCGGCAGGCAGCGCTGTCGGCGAGTCTGCTTGTGACGTTCGGCGCAAATGTGTTAATCGCCGCGCTCGTTGCGGGGGGATTAATTGTATACGGACTTCCCGTCTCCGGCTCTGTCGCGCTCGGTCTGTCAGTGGCGGCCGTCGGGGCAACGTTTGCTGCGGTAGCGGGGGTCGCTGCGCAGCTCACTGAGCGCGCGGGCACTGCAAAAGGCGTCGCCGTCGCCGTTCTTGGCATTGGATATCTGCTGCGGGCCGTCGGCGATATAGGCGAGCACAGCGAACTATCTTGGCTGTCGCCGCTTGGCTGGATGCAACAGATCAGGCCCTTTGCTGACGAACGCTGGTGGGTTTTTGCGCTCTTCATCGGCGCCATCGCGGTATTAACGGCAATAGCGTTTGCGCTGTCTTCTCAGCGGGACGTCGGTTCAGGTCTTGTGCGGCCGCGGCCAGGTCCCGCCTCGGCGTCGCCGAGACTGCGAAGCCCGGCGGCACTCGTCTGGCGGCTGCACCGCCGCTCACTGCTCGCATGGGGCGTAGGGTTCGCTGCATTTGGAATCGTAACAGGCGATCTCGCTAAAGCCGGCTCTGACCAGCTTACGACTAGTCCGCAGCTCACAAGCCTGCTTGCCCGCCTAGGGGGCAGCTCAGGAGTGAGTGACGGTTTTTTCACCTTAGCTCTAACGATAGTCGTCGAGATAGCTGCCGTGTACGCCCTCATCACAACGCTGCAAATGCAGTCTGAGGAAAAGGAGGCGCGCGTCGATCCAATGCTGGCCACTCCGGTCAGTCGGCTGCGTTGGGCGGGAAGTTACTTGTTACTCGCAGTCGTCGGTACCACGGTTGTGCTAGCGGCGTTTAGCGTGCCTGCTGGACTTACCTACGGTTTGAGCGTCGGAAACGTCGGCTACGAGCTGCCGCGCGTGTTCGCCGCCTCGATGGCATACCTTCCTGCAATCCTTGTGATGGCTGGAATCGCGATGGCGCTGTACGGTCTCATACCCAAGCTTACATTTTTGAGTTGGGGAGCGTTGTTAGGAATCATCGTCATCGAATTGCTCGGTGAGCTCCTACAGATAGGCCAGTCGATACAAAACGTCTCGCCATTTACCCATGTGCCGAAGATCCTTATAAGCGAGTTTTCGGCGACGCCGTTGATCGGGCTAATAGGAGTCGCAGTACTTCTTATGGCACTCGGCCTTCTGGGCTTCCAGCGCCGCAGTATCGGCTGATCTTAACGTCGTTGAACTGGACTAGATCATGAGGTCAGGATATTTATAAACAAGAGCGAATAATAAGGTCGTTATACGTTGTTTATGCGCTACGCGATCTGGTTAATAATAAAAGGAGACGGACATGGCATTCAGGATCAACGAGACTATTTCGTGGATTGGAAAGGTTGACTGGGAACTGCGGACATTTCATGGGCAGGAGCTTTCGACACACCGGGGCTCGAGTTACAATTCCTACTTAGTAAAGGATAACAAAACAGCGTTGATCGATACGGTATGGGGGCCGTTTTCGGGTGAATTTGTTGAACACCTTAAGAAAGAGGTCTCACTTGACGAGATTGACTATGTTATAGCAAATCACGGGGAATCTGACCACAGCGGTGCCTTGCCGGAACTGATGCGCCATATCCCTGATGTCCCGATATACTGTACATCCCGCGCGATAGACTCGCTAACGGGTCTTTATCACGAGGACTGGAATTTTCAGGTGGTAAAGACAGGGGACACGCTCAGCATTGGATCGAAAGAGCTGATATTCATTGAAGCCCCAATGCTCCACTGGCCCGACAGCATGATGAGTTATCTCACAGGCGATAACGTCCTTTTCAGCAACGATGCGTTCGGTCAACACTTAGCCACAGAATTGATGTACAACGATCTGGTGGATCAGGCAGAGTTATTTCAGGAAGCCATCAAATACTATGCGAATATCCTGGCCCCGTTCAGTAAGCTGGTTGATAAGAAAATTAAGGAAATTATAGCTTTGAATGTTCCTGTGAACATGATATGTCCGAGCCACGGGGCGATATGGCGGAACGATCCACTACAGATTGTGAAACAATATGTCCAATGGGCCCGCGCCTATTCTGAAAACCAGATTACCATTGCTTATGATACCATGTGGGACGGAACGCGTCGCATGGCTGAAGCGATTGCACACGGGATCACGGCAGCCGATCCAGACGTAACCGTAAAGCTGTTTAACATTGCCCGATCAGACAAAAACGATGTGATCACGGAAATATTCAAATCAAAGGCGGTTTTGATCGGATCACCAACGGTGAATAAGGGAATTCTTTCCTCGACTGCTGCTATTCTCGAAGAAATGGGGGGTTTGAAGTTCCAGAATAAAAAAGCAGCTGCATTTGGGTGTTATGGATGGAGCGGCGAGGCGATAAAGGTTATTTCGCAAAGGCTTAAAGAAGGCGGATTCCAGGTTTTGAATGACGGGATCATGGAAAAATGGAATCCAAACGTCAAAGCTATCGACAATTGTATCCGGTTCGGAAAAGATGTGGCATTGGACGTGCGGTAGCGCTTGATGATGTAGGAAAAGGCATAGGGCCCGAATTCGACTTTTAAAAACGACCAATCGGTTTCGTCCTTGTGCACACCAGTTAGATATAGAAATTTAGCAGTTGGACGAAAAAGGATAGGAAAAGCACAATCGCTGTCCCTTTAATGGCCTTAGCAACGAACAAGATAACGAGAAAAGTTGATAGCTTGAAACTTTCAACGCCGGCGACGATAGGCACTATGTCACCTGCAAACGGTATCCACGGTGAAATTAGTAGCAATGCCCCCATGCTTTTCAAACCAGGGCTTAACTCTTCTCTCGCGCTCGGGGTTGTGGAATGGAGCAATCCTTCGTATACCAAACATTCCAAAAATGTAACCAATGAAAGCACCAAGTACTGACGCAGGAACCAGCACGATCAAGATAATTAACGGAATCACTTTGTCACCGAGAAGAAGCACAATCGTCGGTTTTGTGGGGATAGGGAGTACGGACGAAGTGGCGCTCACGAAAAACAATTCAAGCAACCCGTAGTGAATGATAGGACACAGTGATAAGCACCCTTTTAAGTTGACCGCTTATCTTACGTTCACTATTATCAAGGTAGTGACTACAACTGGCCCGCGGATAAATCGGTCCGCTGTCAAAGCTTTTGAGTCGAACTATCAAAGCAAATCTTCTTAAGGAAAGCCTTGAAAGGTTTACTCCCTCGTGGCTGTAACCATGAACGCACTCATAGAGGATACATATGCAGAGGCATCTGATGGACTGTATTTTAGGTTAATCATTACGGCTCACGACCGAAAAACGCTTTCTAAAGCCGCAGAAGATGTAACCGCTACTCCTGCCGTAGTCATAGGAAGAACTGAAGGTGGCATAGAAAAGTGGCTCAACAAAAACGAAACCCCAGATGGACGTGTTGGTGCTATTTTGCAGTTTTGGGGAACTATCGACGAGCAAACCCCATTCGAAAAATCCGTAACACAACTTGAGAATGAGTTGTCTTACCGAATTCGTCAAGACGTCCTTGTGAAGCCATTCACCGCCCTCTTCAATGCGCTTCCAATGGCAGAAGGCACATTTGACACCTTGGAAAGAGTTGGACACTGTGGCGACGGTTATGAATGGGAAGAAAAACGCTTCGGACGCCAAATGATAGTCGTGCCAATTATGGTGCCAGACTTTCAGATAGAACGCTATCTAGGCTACGCACGGGGGGTTTCCGGCGGAAATTTTTGGTACATGTGCAGGACTAAGAAGGCGTTATTTGAGGCAGGCAAAAGGGCCCTCGAAGCAATACATACCGTTGAAGGCGTTATCACACCATTTGATGTGTGCTCAGCAGGGTCAAAAACTGAAACAAGCTATCCCTTGATAGGGCCTACAACAAACCATCGATACTGCTCATCGTTGAAGGGGAAACTGGACAAAGAATCGCTTGTTCCAAAGGACGTCAAATATGTCCCCGAAATTATCATCAATGGGACCTCTTTGGGCGCCGTGAAACGGGCCCTGAAAGTAGGCATCGAAGCCACAAGCCAGGTTGAAGGCGTTACAAGAGTTTCTGCTGGAAATTATGGCGGTAAGCTGGGCAACTATAAAATTTATTTGCGAGAGTTGTTTTAAAAAAGTTAGATGCCCCCAGCATTTGTACGGTAAGGATTGGAGTATCTAAAGCCAAACTTATCGTAACCACACAATTACTCTAATACCCTCTTTTGAAAAAAGTATCCTTTCTGAATGCGCTACCAGGAATCATTAAACCTCTTCACCCTGAAATTCTTAAGGTAAACGCATTTTCTGTTGACGTTGACACGTTTCGCGAAACGTGAACCCTGATCAAAGCATCTGGTTTCGGCTTTAAAATATGACTGCAGGGAATTTAGCACAGTTATATATACGATCAAGTGAATATGTTGTTGTTGAACATACTCAACATAAAAAAACGGAGTAATATAATATGCACGAAAAAAATGAAACACAGATGGGAATGCATCACGATATGGGCAAGAAAGGCGACTGGATCACGAAGAAAATGATCTGGGAAAAGCTCGACGACGATGCCAAGAAAGAATATTTGCTGCGCAAATTAGACGAAAAGATCATGAAAAAAGAGTTCAAGATAAAGCTCGTAGAGCACAAACTGGAGTCGTTGCGGATTCTCAAGCTCCGAATTGAGAAGTGAGTGCCCCCCTCTCTTTACTACCGCAATTACGTACTGTTAAGGCCTAATATGTGAGGTGACGCCGATGCACAATGAAGAAAAGAAACCTGAACACCAGCGCGTTTTGGTC